>PEAJ01000009.1 GCA_002753495.1 Magnetococcales bacterium HA3dbin3
GGTACGAGAATAAGAGATGCCGGGGAGATCAAGTTGCCCCCCCCCTGGCTCATTTTTGCCCCCCAACCCCCTTGTTGCGATACAGGCTCCACAGGTCGGATTCGTCGATTTTGACAAACCGGGCGGCGATCTCGCCCTCGTAAATGGAACGCATGCGCTCTGCCTCGGGGTAGGCAGCAAGGACCTTGGGTTCGAGAAGCAGATCGACATCAACTAACCCCGCGCCCAGCGTTTGGTACGCACCCCGACCGGCGAGCGGTCCCAAACCGCTGGCGGCTCCGGTGTTGAACGGAACCCAAAACCCCACCTGTTTCGACGGTGGCAGACCCAGGGCAAACGGGAAGGGATTGTCGAGCGTCAACGACCAAACACGCCGTGCGGAGGCGTCAACGTGCTTGCGCAGGAGCTGCAAGGCATCGTTGACAAATACTGCGTTCTTGTAAGGAGTCAAATAAACCGAGTGCCCTTTGGCTTTCTCGGTTCCTTTATTGGAGACGTTGAAGAAGATCTCCTTTTTGACCTCTTCGGGAGTATCCGGTTCATCCTCCCCCCGCGGCAAAGGCAGGGCACGGAAGGCAGGAGAGTCGATGAACTCGTTGTTCTGGGCATGGGCATTGAAATTCTTGACATGCCAGTAGGATGCATAGGTGATACCGAGTATCTCCGGAATGATAAAAATGCGCACGATAAAATAAACGCCCAGGGCGACGGCCAACAGTTGGTGCCAGGCCTGAGATCTCATTTCAGCCGCGGGGAGGGCGAAAAACGCGCGGCGGTGGTGTTCATCGATCAGCAGCACGCCGATGGCGAAGGAGGGAACGTAGCGACCATACATGTCCAGGGTGCCGAGTTTGGCGCTCATCCCCTGGTAGTTGAAGGCCTCGACGAAACAGCCTGTTCCCGCCAGCAACAGGGCAATCCAGAGCAGTTTCAGACGCTGGCCGGACCTGAACCCGACCCCGCCGGCGGCGACAAGAAGCAGGATCACCAGCCAATCCAAGTTGATCGTCAGCAGTTTCGCAAGATCGGCCAGGGTATTGCCGAGGGTACCAGCGGCATCGACAAACCCTGCCCGCGACATCGCGCGCACATCGAGGAGAAAATGGTCAAGCCGGATGCCGGTGAGCAGCCAGGCCCCCCCCCAGGCAAGGACAAAACCGAGGATGACCAGGCGCGGATCCGGCTTCGGGGCATCGCGAAACGTCAGCCGCGCCACGAGCAGAAATCCGAAACCGGCCAGAAAGTAGCTCACCTTGTTCAACATCAACAAGGCAAGCAAAAACCCGAGCGGGAAGGAAGCAACAAACCGCCCGGCCGGGGCAACACCCGAACGCGGCGTCAGGGTCACCTGCACCATGAGCAGCCCAAGGAGAACCCAGCCAAATTTGTTGTACTGCGTGCTGTAGGAGACCATCTTGAAATAGGAGGCCCCCTGGTGCGTCACCCCGAGAGCGGCAAGAATCAGCACCAGGACGAACAGAAACGTCCCTGGTGCCGACAAGCGTCGGCTGCCGATGATCCAACCCCAAACACCCCCCGTCGCGGCCACGAACAGCGCCACCAGAGGCAGGGCACGCACATCATCGTGTACAAGACGCATCGCCAGGGCGGTCAGCACGGCGTGCAGGTTGTGGACCTGGAGAAAATCGGTATGCGGAACCAGGCCGTTACGCAGCTGCCAACCGGCTGAGAGCAGGTAGAAAGTGTCCCTGGTGCTGTGTGCCTGATGAATCGGACCGGTGATCCACGTCATCACACCCAGGAGCAAACCAGCAACCAGGGCGAGCGCCAGGGCCAACCGACAGGCTCCCGGGGAGTCGCCGTACCAGGCGGCGAGCAGACGCAACACCCGATCAGGCCGCGCAACCGGTTGGTTGGTCGTGGGCGTCACCTCGCCTCCAAGATGAAGAAAACCGTTATCGCTAACAGGTCAGACACCCCCTCGAGCAGGACCATCTTGCCGATTCTCACCCAATCTCCCGTGCCGGTGATGCTCCCTGGTGCGGCATCTCACCAGTCGCCTGCCGCAAAAGGGCATCGGCTTGGCTGCTGCCGACTTTAAACCGCTTGCGCCAATAATTCGGGCTGACCGGATCAAAACGTTTGCGGAACCACCAGCCGTAATTGAGGGCATAAGCGCGGGCATCACGATCGCGAAATACCATGGAGAGATCAAACAGCCGCAGGATGAAATCGAACGGGATGACGTAAAAGATGACATAGGCCCGGGAGTGATAAAACGCCCGGCGCAGCCACACCGGCATGAAGCTCATGGAGCGAAAAAGCAGTTTGTAGGCCTGGAACATGCGGCGACGCCTGCGTTCCATCGGCGAGCCCTCATCCATGTAGTTGCCATGCAACCCTTCATCGATGTCACGATTTTCTTCCTCCTTGAGGATCCCCGCCGCCACCGCCTGATCGATGATCCGCGTGCGCGGCAGGTAGGAGAGCATGAACGGCGAGATGCGATAAAGATAGCGCAGATTGGCAAACATCGCCGCCGCGCGTTGCAACTCCGCCTCGGTCTGTCCGGGCAGGCCGAGAATGTAATCCAGGGAGTAGTGAATGCCGACCCTCTCCATGATCTGGATGGCGCGATCGATCTGGGCGTTGGTTTCGTGCCGGTTGAGGACTTCGTTGCGTACGGTCGGGTCGTAGGATTCAAGCCCCATTTGCACCCCGAAGCAACCGGCGTCGCGCAGGGCGATGCAGAGATCTTCGCGAATGAGCAGGGGGTGACTGAAAATACGAAACGGCAGGCCGATCTCTCGCGGGTAGCGGGAGCAAAATTCCAGCACCCACGACGGCGTGTAGGAGAAAACGGCGTTGCGAAAATCCACCCACTTGAAATTGTACCGATCCTTGTTGAGGCGCAGCTCCTGCAGGACGGAGTCGACGCTGCGCTCGCGAACCTTTTTGAAACCGGGCACATCCCGTTCCAGGTCGGAGACCGTAGAAACCGAACAGTAGGTGCAGTTGTAGGGGCAGCCGCGATTGGTCACCGCCAGATAGTAGTTGCGGATCGGGATCACTGGGGCGTAAAGCTCCTTGTCCGGCAAGGGCATGGCGTCGAGGTCGGCGATCACCGGTCGGCGCGGATTTTTGATGATGGTACCTGCCTTGTCCTTGAACCAAAGGCCGGGGATGGTCGTATCCCACACTCCCTCGTCCAGGCGGCGCAGAAGGTCAGCCATCGCCAGTTCGCCCTCGTTGAGGCAGACCGCATCCACCGGCGGCTTGGCGATGATGACATCCGGACAGGTGATGGCATGATAACCACCAAAAATGATCGGGACATCGAGCAACGCCTTGACCTCCGCTGCCCGGCGGATGCCCCAACGATAGTTGATGGCCATCACCGAAAAGGCCACCACCTCCGGGCGCGAGGCGACTATCTGGTGCAACAGGTTGGAACCTTGATCGAAGAGTCGGGCGAGCCAGGGAATGCACAGGTAGTTCTTGTCGTCGAACAGGGATTGCTCATAGGCGAGCGCAACCTCGTGCCCCTCGGCCTTGAGGTAGGCGGAGATGTATTCGACCGACGGATTTTCCCACCCCATGGTGACGAAGGTGATACGCATGGTCCCGACCCCGATATCAAAGTTCCTGGAAGACCAGGCGATTGTTCCGTTTTTCCAATCCGTTGCCCATGCATCCGGCAAGGGTCACGATGCCGGCGGGCGCCGGGCAAGGCCGTAGAGCGACACCCCCCAGGGCCAACTACCACCGCGGCGAATCCACTTAAGCTCCAGGGCGGCGAACCCGGCGAGGATGCGCTCGACCCAAGCCGGCGGCGGCTTCTGGAAATCGCTTTCGGCATCGTTCCGGCTGACTGTGGGTGATCCGAGCACTTTGCGCAGGAAAAACACCGCCGGAAAAATGAAAAACGACCAATACGAGGCCCTCTCGATCGAAAAACCGGCCGCCTCCAGCATGCGCACAAATGCACGTTGACGGTAGCGGCGCAGGTGATCGAAGGCGAGATCGTGTTCGGAAAAGAGCGACTGGAAGCAGGGAACGTTGAACAACAGGTGTCCCCCCGGGCGCAAGATCCGCCGCGCCTCGCGCATGGCGCCGGCATCATCGGGCAGATGCTCGAAAATGTCGAAGGCAACCACCAGATCGAAACTCGCATCGGCAAAGGGGAGGCGTTGGGCATCGCCGGCGACCATCAGTCGGACACCGCGCCGGCGGCAGTGGGCAGTGGCAATCGGGGAAAGATCGAGACCGACGTAGGTACCGTAAGGGGCACAAGTCGGGTGGTTGCCGCCCAGGGCACTGCCGAGGTCGAGGATCCGCGGCACGTCCAACGCCGCTTTGTGCGCAGTCGGGTAGAGGTCGGCAAGCGTTGTCACCAGAAAGCGGCGTCGCGCCTCGTACCACCAAAAGTCGGCTTCCTGGTGCACCATGCAGTCAAATTCGCTCGCTTTCAAGCCGGGCCCTCCGACAACGGGGGGGATTGCAACGGCTCTCGGCTGGAAAACTCTTCCTTGTAGCGCGGACAATCCACCATCTTCTGGCGATAAAGGGGATGCAGGCGCATGCGGTCCCAAATCGCCTTGAGGGGCTCCTGTTTGAGGTTGCCGGCGATATCATGCACCAGATCGCAGGGGGTCACCTCGCCGTAGGCGGTGATGTAAATCTTCTCCACCCCGGCCGGGCAGCCCGATCGCCCACGAAAATTGTACATGTTGTGGTGGCGCGCGCGCGGATGGCGCAAAAGCTCGGCCAGGGCATCGTTGCGTTCCTGGCAGGTCATCATTTTTTCCGCCTGCCCCGACCATCCCCCCACGGCCGCGGAGTCGCAGATAAGCAAAAAGGCATCCTCGCGTTCACACAATGCCAGCAAATCGTACATCTTCCGCTTGTTGCTGGAGGTTTCGGTGGAGAGCACGGTCGAAAAGCAGAGGTTGAGACCGACCTCATGCGCCCAGCGGCCGGCCCGAATGACCTTGTCGTAGCATCCGGGGACACCGCGCAACCGGTCGTGTTCGGCGGCGTCAGCGGCGTCAAGGCTGATTTGGATGGTATTGAGACCAGCCGCCTTCATGTCGGCCATTTTTTGGCGCGTCAAAAGCAGGGCGTTGGTCACCAGGGAAACGACGACCCGCCGCGGCTGACAGGCGCGAATGACATCAAGCAGATCCTTGCGCAGGGTGGGTTCGCCGCCGGTCAGGTTGACATGAATGATGCCCAGTTCAATCGCCTGGGCGATGAGGTCGCCAATCTCGGTGACGGTCAAGTACGCATGGTCGTCATTTTCCATGTTGGCGGAGTAGCACTTGTGGCACTTGGCCTGGCAACGATAGGTAAGGGCCAGCTCCAGGGAGCGCAGGGTGTCCTGACGCAGGATCAGGGAACGAAAGTAGCCGCTGGCCACCCGTTCGAGAACCGCCGGCTTGCTGATGAAAGGCAGGTGGCGGGCGGCCTTGACGACGCGATCAATCATGAGGCAAATCCTGGGGGGACGACGGCCGATGGTGGATGGAAGGCTCCGTGGCAACGGGGTCTGAACCGGCAACGGCAGGAGGGGATCGCCCCCCGGCAGCGGGGCGGCGGTGAATGGCCGCCACCAGGTAGTAGGGACGACCACGCACCTCGTCGTAGATCCGGCCAATGTACTCCCCGAGAATGCCGGTGAAGGTAATTTGGAACGAGGCGATGGTCAACATCAGGATGACGGCCATGGCGCTGCCGGGAACGTTGTAGAAAATCCAAAAACCGGTGCCGGTGATTCTGACAAAAAGGATAATCACGCTGAGCAGGGCAAAGATCAGCGTCAAACCAAAGCCAATTACGGTAAAAAGCCGGATCGGCACCAGCGAGAAGGAAAACAGGGCATTCAAGCCGTCGCTGAGCAGTTTCTTCAGGGTCTGGCGCGGACGGCCGTGGGCGCGCTGCGGGCGATGGTACTTGATGCTGGCCTGGCGGTAACCAAGAAAAGAGCGCAGCATCGGGTAGCTTTTGTTGCGTTCCCGCAAGGCACGCAGGTGTTGGGCGGCATTGTGGTCGAGAAGGGAGAACATCCCCGCCTGTTCGACCAGCTCAACGCTGGAGGTGGCGCGAACGAGGCGGTAGTAGACCAGGGTCAAAAAATGGCGCAGCCGCCCCTGCACCCGGCTCTCCTTGACCGTGAACACCACCGGGTACCCCTCGCGCCATTTGGCCAGCAGTTCCGGGATGAGTTCCGGGGGATCTTCCAGATCGCCGTCCATGAGGATGAGCAGGTCGCCGTGCGCATGATCAAGACCGGCGTTGAAGGCGTTCTGATGGCCCCAGTTGCGCGTCAGTTCCAAAACGACGATGCGCGAATCCTCCGCCTGCCGGGCAAGAAGCCGCGCCAGGGTGGCATCGCTGCTGCCGTCATCGACGAAGAGAAACTCGAAACCATACGCCAAGCTGTCCGCCACCGCCTGCAAGCGGTTGACCAGGAGGTCAACGCTCTCCTCCTCGTTCAGCAGGGGGATGATGACGCTGACACTCTCAACTTTGTTTTCCGCACGGGGCGGCAAGGCTGCGGACATGGCTGGTCCCGTTTCACCTAAGGATACTTCCCGCGCCGGAGCGCCTCTCCACCCGCACGAGACCCAGCGGCCGATTCTACGTCATTTGCGATGACGCGTGAAGCCCCATTCCCGCCGACACCAGCATTCACCCCGCCGGTCGCGGCAGGAAAACATCAACTCCACGCCCGGTGACCGACTACGCAGCGCTCTCCCCCTCCTGCAACGCTGCAAGAAGCTTGATCTCCTCCGGCCAGAGGGTTTCGTCGATCGTCTCCAGGACCAGCGGGATCCCCTCCAGACGCGGGTCGCGCATGATCAGGCGAAATGGTTCCAGGCCAAGAAGACCGCGCCCCAGGTTTTCGTGGCGATCAACACGGCTGTTGAGCCCCTTCTTGGCATCGTTGAGGTGCATCCCCTTGAGGTAGGAAAAACCGATGATTTGATCAAAGGTGGCCATGGTGGCGGCGTAGGTTTCAGGCGTGCGCAGGTCGTAACCGGCGGCAAAGGCATGACAAGTATCGAGGCAGACGCCGACGCGACGACGATCCTCGACATGATCGATGATCGCGGCAATTTGGGCAAAGTCGTGGCCAAGGTTGCTCCCCTGGCCGGCGGTGTTTTCGATCACCGCCACGACACCGGTGGTTTGTTCCAGGGCGCGGTTGATCCCTTCGGCGATCCACTCCAGGGATCGCTCCACCGGTGCCAGCTTCAGGTGGCTCCCAGGGTGAAAATTAAGGCAGGTCAGGCCAAGCTGCTCACAACGTTGCATCTCATCGATGAAGGCGGCCAGGGATTTTTCCCGTGCCTGCGGGTCGGGATGCCCGAGATTGATCAGGTAGCCATCGTGCGGCAAAACTTGCGCCGGTTGAAAGCCACAGGCGACGAGGTTGTCCCGAAAAATCTTGATTTCTCCTTCGCTTAAAGGTTTGGCCTGCCACTGGCGTTGATTTTTCGTAAACATGGCAAACGCCGTCGCGCCGATGGCCTGGGCGTTGATCGGGGCCTGTCCCACCCCACCGGCAATGCTGACATGAGCGCCGATCCACTTGCGCATGGTCATTTCTCTCCCCCGGGAAGGGTAAAATGGAAGGTGGCCCCCTGACCGACAACGGCATCAACCCAAATACGTCCGCCGTGCCGGTTGATAATCCGCTGTACCGTGGCCAGGCCGATACCGATCCCCTCAAAATCACGGGAGCGGTGCAACCTCTGGAAGGGTTGAAACAGCTTGGAAACCTGGGCCATGTCAAAACCGACGCCGTTGTCGCGGATCGAGTAGATGATCTCCCGTCCTTCATGGCGGAAGGCCAGTTCGATCATCGCCCGCGGGCTGCGGCTGGTATATTTCCAGGCATTATTGAGCAAATTTTCCAACGCCGTCCGGATCAGGCGCAGATCGCCAAACACCCGCATGCCGGGCATGACGCGCCAGGTAACCGGCCGCTGCGGCGTGGTGCGGCCAAGCTGGGTCAGAACCTCCTCGGCCAGCGCGGAGAGGTCGATGCCCTGGCGCAAAAGTTCGCCCTGCGTGGCCCGCGAAAGACGCAAAAGGCCATCGATGAGGGCGTTCATCTCCCCGCAACCCTGGTGCAGGTTGTCCAGGTACTCCTTGCCATCGGCGTCGAGCCGGTCACCGTACTCCTCAAGGAGGATGTCGCTGAAGCCGCTGATCGAACGCAGCGGCGCCCGCAGGTCGTGCGAGACGGTATAGGCAAAGGATTCCAGTTCCTTGTTGGCCAGCTCCAGGGCCGATGTGCGTTCGCGGATGCGGCGTTCCAGTTCCAGGTTCATCGTGCGAATCTCCTTTTCGGCGCTCTTGCGCAGGGAGATGTCACGCATGATTCCAGAGAAGAACTCCACCTCACCGTGCGCCCCGCGATGGGCGACAATCACCTGGGAGACTGGAACCTCATGACCGGCATTGTCGAGCAGGGCAGTCTCCCCGGTCCAGACACCTTGGTTGCGCGCCGTCGGCAACCCTTGCGCCCGCACCGATTCCCACGCCCAACCGGCGTGAAGGTCGGCGAGGGTCTTGTCGGCGATAAAGTCGTTGCCGGGCGGCCAGCGCAGCATGTGCCGCCCGGCCCGATTGAGGTAGACCAACCCCAGATCCGGACCGACCATGCACACCAGGTCGCTCGTCGACTCCAGAATGGCCACCAGACGATCCCTCTCCGCCCCGGTGCGCGCGCGATCGATGATGCTGGCCAGGGTGTTGGCAACATGCGTCAGGAAAATCTCCTCTTCCCGGTCATGGCGGTGACCGGGGCGCAGGTACAGATTGAGGACACCCAACGCCTCGCCCTGATGCAGGATGGGAACACAGTAGTGCCCATGCTCGGACATGCCCTCGTAGCAGGTACCGTGGCGGTGGTCCAAAAGGTCGGAAAAGACGATCTGCCGGGTCTTGGCCGCCAGACCGCAAAGACACTCCCCCTGTCGAATGCGCGCGCATCTGCGCAGCGGGCCATCGGAAAAATTTTTATGAACTACGAGGACATACTCCCCGTTTTTGCGGTCAACCAAAAAGATGCCGCCCTGTGCCGCAAGCGACAACCAGGGTACGGAGAGAATCAGCTCCAGGGCCTGCTGCAATTGCTCAAGCAACGTCAGCGGTTCCAGGGCAATGTGCAGCAACCGACCAATAATCACCGTCGATTCGTGGATATGCTCCTTCGTTTTCTCGACAGCCTGGCGTTCACTGATCTCCTTTTCCAGCTCGGTATTTTTCCGGTTCAAAACCGCGTTGGCCTCGTTCAAGGCCACGGTTCTCTCCCGGACCCGTTGCTCGAGGAGTTCATTCGACGAGGCGAGATACTGGATGCGGCGCAGGTCGCGATAGCCGCGCAGACCGGTCACGATTGTCGAAAGAAGCTGATGCGCCTTCAGGTCCGATTTGTCGATATAGCCGTTGATATCGTACTGCAATACCACATCCCGCTCCGGGGCCATGGCCGACCGGCCGGTGCGCAGGATGATACGCACGAACGTATTTTTCATCTCCTCGCGGACAAAACGCACCACCTCCAATCCGGCCACGTCCGATTCCATGACCACATCGAGGAGGAGGATGGCGGCATCCGGGTGTTCGCCGAGCAGTTGTCGGGCCTCCGCCCCGGAGTATCCGCTCAACAGGCGCAACGGCAGGCCATCGAAGACCAGATCGGCGATGATGCTGCGCGTCAGCTTGTGCATCGCGATATCGTCATCGATGACAATCACCTTCCACGGTGGAGGTTCCAAACCGTTGGTGATCAGGGCCGCGGACGAGGTTTCAGTCGGTCGGGGGCCTGTCACCTCGTCAGACAGGGAGCCATTCCGGTCGAGGAGAAAATCAGACATCGCCATGTTCCTGTTCAGACGCTTTGTCACCCGGCCGAGGCACAACACCAGGCTCCCCTTCGTCACCGGCAAAGATATCCGCCAGGGCCATGAGCGCCAGGCGCAGGTCCGGGTCCGGGTCCGCGGGCGCGGCAAGCGGTATCGCCGCCGTCATCGGCACGGCCGTGGGGGGGGAGCGACGTGGTGAATCGGGAATGCTGTCGGACGCGACCGAACCAGCAGGTTCGGAAAGAGACGACTCAGCCGCGATTACTTCCTGGAGCCGGGTTGCGGATTTTTTTTTTCCGGAAGGGTCGCCGCGGTACTCTCCAGCGTGTCGGATTCGTCAGCCAACGGCACCGATTCTTTCGCGCGCGCATCCGAGGCAACGGCTTCGGAAACTTCCGCCACGTTGGCGTCATCGGCCGGTACCGTCAACTCTGCCGCCGCATCCGGGTCTGGGGTGGTGATTTCGGGGTCATTGTCGAAACCAAAGTCCAACGGCACGTCTTCTTGAGGGCTCATCAGACTGACGCCGTCGGAAAAGAGCAGGTTGCCAGCAAGTGCAGAGAGCCCGAGATCCCTGGGGACCACCACCAGCTCTTCCGGCTCTGTTCCAACCCCGGCGCTGCTGGCCTCTTCCCTCGGCTCCTGGGGGATGACCTCTTCGCTTACTGCACTCTCACCCCCTTGTTCCCCAACGTTCTCCCAACCACCCTCAAGAGGAGGGTCAAGTGGAGGGGACGCCTCTTCCGACTCCACGTTCTCTTCCCGGCTCGACCACGCCGCCCCGGGGTGATGTCTGGCAGGCAGGGCGTATGCCTTGCTTCCCGCGGCAAAGAGGGTCTCGCCCAGGTTCAGGGCGACCCCAGAAGCCAACCCACCGGTCAGGTCGCCCAACGTGGCCCCAAAATCAACCTCTTCGTCATTCCAAGACCCAGAGTTCCCGACCAATTCACGGGCCAATGGGTCTGGCGTCATCGACGGGGAGAGACAGGCAGCGACCTGATTTCGGGAGTTGCCGTCCAGATCCGTGTGTCTCACGATGGCCGGCTCGGCCGGGGTGTCCCAGGCAGCATCAAGCCGGGTCTCAGAGCCGGTCGTCGTCGTTGACTCCGCCGGAGTGTCCCAGGCAGCATCAAGCCGGGTCTCGGCGCCGGTCGTCGTCGTTGACTCCGCCGGAGTGTCCCAGGCAGCATCAAGCCGGGTCTCGGAGCTGGTCGTCGTCGTTGACTCCGCCGGAGTGTCCCAGGCAGCATCAAGCCGGGTCTCGGAGCTGGTCGTCGTCGTTGACTCCGCCGGAGCATCCCAGGCAGCATCAAGCCGGGTCTCAGAGCCGGTCGTCGTCGTTGACTCCGCCGGAGCATCCCAGGCAGCATCAAGTTGGGTCTCAGAGCCGGTCGCCGTCATTGACTCCGCCGGAACATCCCAGGCAGCATCAAGTTGGGTCTCAGAGCCGGTCGCCGTCAACTCCGCCGGAGCATCCCAGGCAGCACCATCGGGCTGGGGCTCGGCGCCAGTCGCCGTCGACTCCGCCGGAGCATCCCAGGCAGCACCATCGGGCTGGGGCTCGGCGCCAGTCGCCATCAACTCCGCCGAGGTGTCCGCGACCTCCTGCCCGGCGGCGCGCGGCTGATCGATGCCATCGCCTGCCTCAGACTCGGACAGGTCGAGCGACTCCTCAACCAGAACCGCTTCGGGCGGTGGCACGGGCTCCGCCGCCAACCGGAGCGCGGCCGCTGGCGACGCACAATCGTCCGCCACTTCCCCCGCGGCCGATTTGCTGGCCACACCCCTTGCACCCCCCCTCCCCCGACCAGACACCGACGCAGTCGATGCCCTGGCCACGGCCGGGCGGGCGGAGGGAGAAAAAGGCAACGCCCCTGCCCCCTCTTCCGGCAACAGCAGATCGTGCTCCTCCAGCCGGGAGGAATTGGCCTGCTCCACGACCGGAGGCGCATTCTCTTCCGGGGTCGTCTCCTCCGGGGCAAAGGTAAACAGGGCACGGGTATCCAGGATCATGATGAACTTGTCACCCTGACGCCCCATGGAACGAATGAAGCCAGAACCGGGACTTTGATTGGCACGCGGTGGCGGCAAAAGCGCCTGCGGGGGCATGTCCATCACCTCATCCACCCCGTCCACCACCGCGCCGAAAAAGCGCCCCCCCCTGCGCCAGGGCAGGTCGAGGATGATGATTGCGCTGTCGCGGCTTGGTTCGATGGGGGAGCGATCCAGGCGCTGGCGCAAATCGACGACCGGCACCACCACCCCACGCAACCGGATAACCCCCTTGACGAAGGCATCAACCCGAGGAATCGCCGTAAGGGGCATGTACTCAAGCACCTCCTGCACCTCATCGATATCGACGCCGAAGGTCTCCCCGTCCAGTTTGAAAGTCAGCAGTTTCATCATCGCATGAACATGGAAAGAATAAACAAAAATGAAAATACCACGATGGTGATCACCGTGCCGAAATGTCCCTCGCTTTTGACGCTGTCGAGACGTTTCTCGACCTTGGCCAACTGCTGGCGAACCTTCTCCTGCTCCTCCCGCATCGCCAAAACCGTCTCTTGCAACTTTGCCAGCTGCTCGACCCTCTTTTGCGCCTCCTCCATGTTTTCGGGGGCACCAAAGGCGTCCAGACGCTCCCTCTGCTTGTCCACCTCCTCCTGAAGCACTGCAAACCTGGCTTCAAAGTCCTTCAGGAACTTGACGAGAATGGCATTTTTACCTTCTTCCATGCGGCTCCGCCTTATTGGTCTGACTCATTCCGATTCGCCGTGCAGCTTCCCGACCGGATGACGCAGGGTGCATACCGCCATTGTCGCACGACGCCTGCATACCCCATCTCCAGCACCCACACCGGCCCCCGCTGGCGATTATGACACACTCCCCCGGGTTAAGGAATCGGTGCCCCCACCAACAGCAAAAAAGGACCGCGGGAAGACCAACTCCACAAAAAGCCAAGACACCCGATCATGGTCACCACGAATCAGGGTGTTACGCGTTCCCGGCTTTTTTTTGTCTCGTTGGGGACGGGCCGCTCGCCATCGTCAGGGTTTTGTGGTGGCATCCACTCCCTGCCCTTGACCGCTTTGACGTCCGGGTTTTCCCCCTGGAGAAGGGAGTGCTCCCAGCTCCTTTGGCAACCGACCAACATAAAAAACGCCAAAAACAGAACTATTTTGCCATTCACGATTGGATCCTCCCGGGGTAACACGCGCGCGCCCTCGGCGCGATCATAACCGATCCACGTCAAGCCGCCCAGTCCTGTACCGATTGTCGGACCACTCTTCGGCCCGGCGTCGATCAACGCGGCGCGAAGCGCAACCGGAAGACCACCCAGCCCGATGCGAAATCGGCAACCGGGGTTCAATCCCAATCGAACCGATGCGCCGGCTACTGCACCTTGAGTACCCTGGGCGCGGGGTAGTGTCGCTGGATCTTGACGCCGATGCCATCCTTGCCATGGTGAAGGATCGTGGCGGGGAGGTCGGTGGAACGACCGTAGAACACCTCCACCTCGATGCGGCACTCCTCGCCGGGGGTTGTTGTGATGTCATCCTGATCGGGAACGAACAGATAGCCCCCCATGCCGATGTCCTTGACGGTGCCACCGATGCGCCGACCGTCGGGGAAAATCAGCGCGGCGGGTTCGTTGGTGGCGAGTCGCTCAAATTGGCGCTTTTCATCGGATTTGCTCATGACACGCTCCGGCGGACGACACATCACGCAAGGGGACGGAATGAAAACGCCGGCCCTGCCCACGAAAGGGCGGGCAGGGCCGGCGGACGAAAACCGACCAGGAAGAATCAAAGGCCTGGCAGGGCCAAAACGCGCTTACAGGACCTCGATGAGCGTCGCCGCGCCCATACCGCCACCGACGCAGAGGGTGGCCAAGCCCTTCTTGAGCTTCCGCCGCTGCATTTCGTAGATCAGGCTGACGATGATGCGCGCGCCGGAGGAGCCCACCGGGTGCCCGAGGGCAACGCCGCCGCCGTTGACGTTGACGATATCCGGGTTCAGCCCCAGATCCTTGTTGACGGCGCAGGCCTGAGCGGCGAAGGCTTCGTTCGCCTCGATCAGCTCCAGATCCCCGACCTTCCAACCGGCCTTGGCCAGAACCTTGCGCGTGGCGAAGATTGGGCCAGCGCCCATGATGGAAGGATCAAGACCGGCGGTGGCGTAGGCGACAACGCGCGCCATCGGCTTCAGACCGAGTTCCTTGGCCTTGCTCGCCGAGCAGAGCATCACGCCCGAGGCGCCATCGTTGATGCCCGAGGCATTGCCGGCAGTCACGGTACCATCCTTGACGAAGGCCGGGCGCAAACCGGTGAGGGCGTCCAGGGTCACCCCGAGGCGAATAAACTCGTCCTTGTCGAAGACGATGGGATCCTTCTTCTTGCGCGGGATCACGACCGGGATGATTTCGTCCTTGAAGCGACCGGCTTTCTGGGCGGCCTCGGCGCGCTGTTGGGAGCGCAAGGCAAAGGCATCCTGCTCCTCGCGGGTGATGCTCCACTGTTTGGCGACGTTTTCCGCTGTGACACCCATGGGGTAGTTGCCGAAAACGTCGGTCAGTGCATCGCGAAAGAGCGAATCCTTCATCGTCCAATCGCCCATCTTGACCCCCTCGCGATTGCCACCGAGGGTGTGGGGGGCACGGGTCATACTCTCCTGGCCACCGGCAATGATGATGCTGGCATCACCGAGACGAATGGCTTGGGTACCCAGGTGGATGGCGGTCATGCCACTGGCGCAGAGGCGGTTCACCGTGAACGCCGGCACTTCGACCGGAATCCCGGCGGCTATGGCGGCCTGGCGCGCGGTGTTGGGCCCACAGTCGGCGGTGAGGATCTGACCGATGATCACCTCATCGACCTGATTGGGTTTCACACCGCTGCGCTCAAGCAATCCCTTGATCACGGTGGTGCCCAGCTCGTGGGCCGGAACGGCGGCCAGGCTGCCCATGAAATTGCCGATGGCGGTGCGACCCGCGGCGACGATGACGACTTCTTCCATCATGAATCTCCCACTCTCTTTGTGAAGTTGTTGCGCAACAAAAAACAGCGAACACCCGCCACGGTCGGCGGACCCGCCTTGCGGGCGCGCGCGCGGCGCATCCTCCGTGATGAGGCCTTGCTGCCATGCTGCACGCATGGGCCACGGCGACTGTCTCCTGTCAGCTGGCGGATTATGTATTGTCTCGGTTCACTTGTCCAACCTCTGTGTGTAGTTTCGAGCAAAATTGCCCCCTTTGGTCGTCTTGCGGGCGGCAAGGTTGCGAACCACCATTTTTCCGAATCCCTCCTCCACTTGCAGGAGAGGTGTCGTCGGTTGGCCCCACACCGGTGACGGGAGGTATCGTTCCAGGAGGCCACTGGCGCGCCGGCCACCTTGAGCCTCCTTTGGCAGCATCCGAACGCGCCACATCCGCCATGCGGGATGTTTTTTTGCGGTCAACATATTTGGGTCGGCAAACCGACCAGGGCACCGGAGACGATCGCCGCGGCGGCGGATCGAAAATCTTCGCACGCGCGCAGGCCGAGGCGCGCCAGATCGAGCATCGCCCCTCTCCTCCCCCCAACTCCGGAGGAGGGGTCGGACCTTCGCATGCGCACAGGCCCGGGCGGTGTTGCGCGGAAGTGTCTCCCCGCTTACCTGCCCGCTCCCCAAGAAGGCCGTTGACCCATCCGGAAAGCCATCCGTTACCGCTTGATCCCTACTCGAACTCGATGATCACCTGCCGAACCACACCGCAAATTTTCACGTGGCGTCCAGCGAGGCTGAGGACGGGATAGCGTGGATTGATCGGGTTGAGGAACTTGTTGCCACCGTCGATAATCATCTGCTTGAAGGTGGCTTCTTTCTCGTCGTCCAGGCAGGCCACCACCAGGGATTTGTTGGCCGCACCGCGTTCGGGGTCGACGACGATGATGGCCCCTTCGGGTATTTTGGGTTCCATGCTGTCGCCGACCACGCGCAAGGCGAAGGCGGTACGCCCCAGCTTGCGGGTGGTATTGATCCAGTTGTCGATGTTGCCCGAGGCGTTGCGATCATGCACAATGGCATCCCAGCGGCCTGCCTGTTCCCAGGAGAGGAGCGGGACGCGTGTGAGCGGGGTGGGGCCGCTGGCCAAGTTCTCAACGACACTTTCCAGGACGTTGTTGCCGAATTGCAGCCACTCCGGTGTGACGCCAAGGACCTCGGCCACGCGCAAGATATTCCGTTTGGCAATCCCGGTGCGGCCGGCCTCCCACTGAATGACCGACTGGGGGCGGACGTCGACGCGACGCGCCAGCTCTGATTTGTTCAGCCCGGCCTTCCTGCGAGCCCAGGCCAATCTCTGTTGCAGTGTATCCATGCCTTAAAGTGTATCCGAAGCTTTCGGTTAAGACCAACAAATTTTTTTCTTGGCGCAATGAAAGTAATCAAAAAGCGGGCCCGGAATTGAAGACTAAAAACGTTTTTATGTAAGCATACGCTGCATATATGCACACAAAATAATCACGCTCCCTCCTGTCTTGTATTGATGATGATTAATTATTAGGCATGCCTGTTTGTGGGTCGGTGGGATGGCAGGTAATCTCATGGCAACACCATGAAATAGAACATGAATTCATTCGGAAGAAAATTGTAAGTATAAAATACTTTGTAAGAAAAGATTTGGTTCTGCCAGCCCACACGCCTCACCTCCGATCTCGGCAGACCGGACCAACGAAAGTTTCAACAATACATCATGATATTACATTGATTCTCATTCAGCCCACCCGACCGCGACAAAATCCCGCAAAATCAGGCCGCGGAACTGTCCAATCGGACGATTCAACCGTTCCCAAAACGTCCATCCCCCGATATCATGGCCCGGTAAACGAAAGCTGGGGCAGTGAATCAGCCGGCTCCCGGGGAAACGGTGAATCAACTCCGAAACCGACCCCGGACAGGCCCGCGGCACCCCCCAACCAACATCGGCAAAACACACCCAGGCCAAGGCGGCAAAGGAGCGGACATGGGCAAAAGAGACGCCAAAAACAGCGATGCCAACGCAGAAGTCAAAAAAGAGGGGAAAAAGGATACCGATCCGGTCAAGGATCTTGGCAAGCGGTTGAAAAAATTTGAACAAAGTGTCGATGAGAGCATCCGCCAACTCTCGGAACGCAACGAGGCCCTCTACCGAAAGTTGACCGAAAGCATCTCGCAACTGGTCGATCGCAATGCTGCCCTCAACCGCAAGGTCTCCGAGCAGCTTGACCAACTCTCCCAACGCAACGGCGCCCTCGCCAAAAAAATCACCAGCGGGCTGGAACAGGTCTCCGAACGCAACGCCGCCCTGAGCCGCAAGGTGGCCGAGGAGGTCAGGCAACTCTCCGAGAGAAATGACGCACTGCGCCGCAAGCTCGCGAAAAAGAAGAAATAATTTAATCGGGTCGCAGTTCCCTGCCCGGGCAAGGGCGGGCAACCCTCTCCCAGGGTGTTCCTGCCCGTGTCTGGGGAAATGCTGCCTGGCCCCGCCGGAGATCAGGTCCGGCGTCGGGGGTACGCCTTGCCGTAACGCCCGCCCGGGGCATCGGTCGTCGCCGTTTGGTGGTTTCGCGCCCCGACCACCCCCTGGACGTCCGTTCGGAAACCACCCCCCTGCCCAGGAACGGCAAAAACCTCCGCCCTCCCCTCCAGCGCCCGTCGCAGGCCGTGCCGGCATCCGTCTCCCCCCATGAGTTCGCGCGCGTGCGGCCGGGCTGAAAAATTCGCGTTGAATTTTATCAGCCCATGACCCACGATTGGCCGCCGTGCCGCCTCCGTCGAACAAACCTGGACGGCGGAAAAGGCCTTTCTCCACCCCCAACCGATCAAGTCAAGGAGCAACCTCGCCGGCCAGGACAACGCCGGCGGCGTCTCCCCTCTCCCGCTCCCGGTAAACGACTTAAAATGCAAGGATATTTTACACTCTCCTCCACGCTGACGCTGCTTCTGCCCTTCCTGGCCTGGTTGGGGGTCATGATACCGCCACACTCCCACGCCGAGACCCCCGCGCCGGAGATGACGCTGAGCCTGGTCGGCCCTGGCAACCTCTCTTTCCTCCCGTTCGACCTGATTCCCCGCATCGGCGCTGACCGCGCGGAAGGGACAACGATCAGGCTCAAACACACCGACGGCGGTACCGCCGCGCTCGACCAACTCCTCTCCCGCAATAGTGATTTCGCCGCTGTCGGTTTGACCGCCCTCATGATGGCCGCAAAAGCCGGCGCCCCACCCCCGGCGATCGCCATTGCCCCGGTGGCGGATATCCCCTTGTTCGTGCTCATTGTGCGTCAGGCGCTGCGCGACCAGATCAAGGGGGTGGCTGATCTGCGCGGTCGCACCATCGGCGTGCCATCGCGTTCGGCCAACATCAGGACCGCGGCCGAACAGCTTGTCGTCTCTCTCCTGCGCGCCCATGGCCTGGAGACGGAGGATGCGCGCATCATTCCCATCGGGCAGGGGCGCAAGGGACGCGCCATCCTGCTCGAAAACGGCGAGATCGACGCGATCATGGCCGAAGAGCCCTTCGCCTCGGCCATGATCGCCTCCGGCGTCGCCTTCTCCCTGGTCTCCCTGGCCGACGAAGCCCCCGCCAGTACCATTCCGGGCAGTCGCTTTCTGCACGTAACCCTGGCAACCCGACCAGACACCATCGCCGGGGAGCCGACCAAAATCGAACGCATGGTCAGGATTCTGCGCCGATCCTTGACCTGGATCGCCACACACACACCGGAGGAGATTGTCGCCCATCTGCCGATCCCCACACCGGATGAACAGAATCTGTTCATGCTCTGCCTGCGCCAATACCCACGCATGTTCAGTCGGAACGCACTATTCGATGCACACCAGCTCCGTGAAACCGAGCGATTCTTCCGCCACGCCAATCCGGAAAGGGCCCCGATCCAGGCCGATGGTCTGATCGATCCACGTTGGACAGCTGGGCGTGTTTCCCATTAGCCATGGCCAACCGCAACGTCATACTGCTCAGGCAACTCTCCCTCCGCGTCCTGACCGTGCTGGTTGCGACCGTCGTCGCTGCCGGCCTGTTTGTGTTCGCCCTGCAACATGTCGCCCTGGAAAAATCCATCCAGACCTCGCTGCTCTCCCTGCAACGGCACTATCAGGAAAAAGCCCACCGTCTGGATCAGGTGTGGCAGGGAGAGGCCATGCGTCTGCACGCCCGCCTCGAGGCAAAAAACCTGTTCTCCGGACCAGACAAGGGCTTAGATCCCCTGCGCGCAAGCCTGCGTCTGGAGGATCGCGACACCTTCCCGATCATCACGGTCCAGGGAGCGGACCAAAAGACCATCTTCCAGCTCGCCAATGCAGAACAGGTTCCGGATCATTTCGTTGCCGAAGGACCCTCGGGCTGGACCCTGGACAAGGAGGGCAAGTCCCTTTTCCGATGGTTCCGATACCCGCTTTGGCTGGGGGCACGCGGAAAAGGACACCTGGTGCTCTTCGTTCCGATGGACAATGCCCTGCTCTTTCACAGCGCCATCCCGCCAACCAACCTTTTTCTGATCTACCACGGAAGCGTCGTCGCCTCCTCCCTGGGGCGTCGTGATCTTCCGGAACTCACCCCCAGCAACCGGCACGAATGGCACGATGGCTCGCGCTACGATCAGATCACCATGCCCTGGGGCGACGCCGGAGAGCAGGGACCGCGCCTCCTGATACGTCACCGAAGCGCGCCCCTCTTCTCCGCCCAGGAGATCTTCGGCATGGGCTCCCTGGTCCTGATTGGCATTGCCCTTCTCTTTTGGCACACCCTGGGATCGTGGGGCGTACGGCTTGCCCATCGCATTGCCGTTCTTGGCAAAATCTCCAGGGAGTTTTCGGATTGTTACGATATTTCACCAGCCATGCGTCACGACTTGGGTCAGGTGCGCGCGGGTGCGCATGACGAAATCAGCGATGTCGCCGATGCCATGCAGCATCTCGTCGAAACCGTGGTGCATCATCACCAGGAGTTGGCCAATCGCGCCCGGGAGTTGCGCGAAAGCGAGGAGAGCTCCCGCGCCCTGACCCAGTCCCTGCGCGATATCGTGCTGGTCTTCGATGCCGGGGGCATTGTCCGCTTTTGCAACCACGTCGGCATCGCCGCCTTCGGTCTGATGCAGGGGGAGCTGATCGGGCGCCCCGTGGCGACCCTCCTGTCCGTCAGCAAGGGGGTCCGCTCCGGCAGCCGGGAACGACAGATCCATTTCCCAAACGACGCGGAAGGGCTGGCCGGTTCGGGAACGTTCGAGGGCACTGCCCGGCGCGCCGACACCACCGAGTTTCCAGTGGAGATCTCCCTCTCCCACTGGGTGCGACACGACATCCGCTACTTCACCGCCGTGGTGCGCGACATCTCCGAACACAAGCTGCTCGAGGCCCGCGATCTGCGCGCCTACGTCAACCGCGTCGCCATCAGCGCCCTGTTGGAGATTGGCATTGAATCCCTCCCCTTGCATCGCAAGCTGGAGGTCGCCCTGGAGATTATCCTTACCGTGCCCTGGCTGGCCGTACAATACAAAGGCTCGATTTTTCTGGCCATCGACAACGATGGACTCGACATGGTAGTGCAGCGGGGATTGCCCCCGCACATCCAGCAAGGGTGTCGTCGTCTCGCCCTCGGTCATTGCATGTGTGGCCGAGCAGCACAGAGCAAAAAGGTCGAGTTCTCCTCACAGGTGGATGCGCGCCACGATGGCCACGATACCGGCGATCCCCCGCATGGCCACTACTGTGTCCCCATCCTTTCCCGGGAAAAGCTCCTCGGAGTGCTCAACCTCTATGTCGATCACGGCCACTGCTACGATCCCGAAGAGGATGCCTTCCTCGTCACCATCGCCACCACCCTGGCCGGCCTGATCGAGCGCGGCATGGCGGAAGAGCGGGTGCAGTTCATGGCCAACCACGACCTGCTGACCGGTCTGCCCAACCGCATGCTCCTGCGCGAGCTGCTGGAACGCGAAATCCGCCACGCCGCCCGCTACCAGAAGAAGCTGGCAACCGGTTTCGTCGACCTCGACCACTTCAAGGTCGTCAACGACACCCTTGGCCATGAGGCGGGAGATGAACTGCTCAAGGCCGTGGCGGCAAAAATCCGCGAGCAGTTGCGTGATTCCGATACCCTGGCGCGGTTGGGCGGCGATGAGTTTGTCTTGATCCTTCCCGCGGTCAACGACCTCGACGGTGTTCTGCTGGTGGCCAACAAGGTGATCCAGGCCCTGGGTCAACCTTTCATCATCGCCGGCCAGCCGTGCCACATCGGCGCGAGCATCGGCATCAGCCTCTATCCCGAGCATGGACAGGGCGTCGATGCCCTGCTGCTCAAGGCCGATCGAGCCATGTATGCCGTCAAGAAGAGCGGACGCAACCACGTCGTCGTCTACGACGCCGCCCTCGACCCTTGACGCTGCCACGCCGTTCCTCCACGGATCGAAGAGCCCCCCCCTTCCGCTCCGCCGCCACATCCTCGGATCAACGTCGATCCGGGGATGAATCGAATTGATTCCAATTCCAGATCAAGATGGCAACGAGGCGGCAACGCGTGAGCGACAAGACAGTACGTTTTTGGTACGGCGAGGAGCGAACAAGGCAGCCAGCGAAGTTGCCGCTTGATATGGAATTGGAATAAGGTGGGCCGGATTGTGTCTTCCATACATTCTGTCATACTTCATCACACTCCGTTATTTCATTTTATATTTCAAACTGTTCTGAAAATGTAACACGATGTCGATTTCGCTTGCTTATGGTTTTTGTTTTTGAGCATATTAACGAAGTCTGTGAAGCGGGGTGGGGGGAGAGCCCGAAGTTCCGGAAGGGCGACCAGGACAGGGAATGTCATCGCAGCGGGGGTGCACGGGAAATGCGCGACCGACCAGGCGGTCTCTCTTGGCGAAGGTTGGGGCTGGATGTCAGGGTCGGTCTGGTAACGGTGGGTCTGTTTGCGGCGATCTCGGCAACCCACGTGTTTGTGTGGGAGTCGCCGGCATCGTTTCCGGTCCTGTTTCTGGCGCTGCTTCTCACCTTCCGCCACATGGTTTGGCGGCCGATCCGCTCCCTTGAGGCGCAGGTTACCGCCCTCGGCGAGGGGGATCTCTCCCGACCTGTCTCCCTGGGTGGCGACGATGCCCTCGGTCGTCTGGCCAGGTCGATCGATCGCATGCGCGTCCGGCTCATGGAGTCGCATGCCGTTCTCTCCGAGCGCAACGAAAGCCTGGAGAAACTTCTGCAAACCCTGGAAAGCCGTGTCCAGGATCGCACGCAGGCCCTGGCCGACAGCTATGCCCTCCTCGAACAGGAGCTGGCCCGTCGCCGTGATGCCGACAACAAACTCCGGGAAACGTTGCATCAGACCGACCTGATTCTGGCCACGGTCGGCGAGGGAATCTTTGGTGTCAACCGGGAGGGGGCGATCACCTTCGCCAACGCCGCGGCGGCGCGGATGGTCGGCTGGAGTGTCGGCGAACTTCTGGGGCAAAAAAGCCATCCCCTGCTCCACCATACGCGACAGGATGGCACCCCCTATCCGGAGAGCGACTGTCGGGTGTGTCTCTCCATCTCCGAGAAGATACCCCGGAAGGCCAGCAATGAGGTGTTCTGGCGCCGGGATGGTTCACGTTTCCCCGTGGAGTATACAAGTTCGCCCATTTTCGATAGCGAGGAGGTCAGGGGCGCCGTCGTCGTTTTCCACGATGTCACCGAACGCAAGGCCGAAGAGGCGCGTGAGATGCGCAGCCAGATCTCACGTATCGCCATCAGCGCCCTGCTCGAAACTGGCCTGGAAAACCTGACCCTCGAACGCCAGCTTGAGGTGGCCCTGGATATCATCCTCTCCGTTTCCTGGCTCTCGATCATCGCCAAGGGGTCCATTGCCCTGCTTGATCCGGATGCGGGGGAGCTGGTCATGACCGCGCAGCGCAACCTCTCCGAACCCCTTCTGCACGCCTGCGCACGGATTCCGATCGGATACTGCCTCTGTGGACGTGCCGCCCAGGAGCGCCAGATCATCTTCGCCAACCAGATCGATGATCGCCACGACATCACCTTCGATGGCATCAAACCGCATGGCCACTACTGCATACCCATTCTCTCCCGCGGGCGTCTGCTTGGCGTTCTCAACCTCTACATTCCGCAGGGGCATCCGCGCAATCCGGAAGAGGATGCCTTCATGGCCACGATTGCCAACACGCTGGCCGGCATCATCGAGCGGCGACAGATCGAGGCCCAGCTCCGCGACGCCGAGGAGAAACTGCGGCAAAAAGCCCATCATGACACCCTGACCGGCCTTCCCAACCGGCTGCTTTTCCAGGAGCTGTTGCAACGCTCCCTGGCACAGGTTCGACGAGAGGGAAAATCCCTGGCCGTTCTCTTCATGGACCTGGATCGTTTCAAGGAGGTCAACGACACGCTCGGTCACGAGGCGGGCGATCAGCTGCTGATTGAGGTGGCCAAGCGCATCTGCGCCTGCCTGCGTGAAGAGGATACCGTCGCCCGCCTGGGTGGAGACGAATTCACCCTCATTTTGCAGGAGCCGTCACGGCGGGAGGATATCGTCCGTGTCGTGCAGAGGATCATAGAACAGGTGCGCAAGCCCTTTGTGCTCAAGGGTCGGGAGTGTCATGTCGGGGCGAGCGTCGGCATCTCCCTTCACCCCGAGCACGGCCGCGACCCCGTGACCCTGCTGAAAAAAGCCGACCAGGCGATGTATCAAACCAAGAATCGCGGCCGCAACGGCTACACCTTTTATACCCCTGACGCCGTCGAGGGCGACCCTTCCACCCCATCACCCTCCTCAACTCTGGACCGTACGTGATTTGAGTTCCCCCACCCGCCCCTTTCGGGGTAGAGGAAACGTTGCCGATGACGACTGACCGGGCTTTCCGCTCTTGTCCTGGCGGCGCGTTTCACGGTATTTTCCCCGCTTGGGTCGTTTGCCCCCGCACGGCGGGCGATGGCCGATCGAGGGATACACGTCGTTTTCCAATTGAGCTGGCATGACCACAAGCGCCGTCTTCTTTACCCAGGCCCTGTTGGTGATTGGGGTGCCCTATGTGGCGTGGCGGATTCCGGGTGTGCGTGGCATGGTGCCTCTGGTGGTGTTGCAGATCCTGTTCGGGATCACGCTCGGGCCTTCTGTTCTCGGCAAGCTGGCACCTGATTTCTGGTCGCTTCTGTTTTCCGATAGCTCCCTGCAAAGCCTGACCGGACCTGCCTGGCTGGCTATTGTTCTCTTTACCTTCCTGACTGGGCTGCATCTGGATCCGGCCGAACTGCGATCGCTGGGTCAGCGTTTTGCCATCGTCAGCAGCCTGAGTTTCCTCATACCAAGCGTCGTCGGCGCCTTGGCGGGGGCGTTCATTGCCCGGCACTTCCCGGAGAGCGTAGGTGCCAACGCAACCCCGCTGCATTTTGCCATCGCCATCGGTCTGAGCAGCGGTGTGACGGCCCTGCCGGTTCTGGGGGCGATTCTTCGCGAAACCGGATTGCGGGAACTTCGCCTCGGCCGCATCACCCTTGGCGTGGCGGCCGCCAACGATGCCATCCTTTGGGCAATTCTGGCCGTATTTCTGGCCGGCATCAGCAGAAGCGGGGAGGGCGGCGGGGGATCGTTTTGGCTCCCCCTGGCCGTCGTCCCTTACCTTGCCTTCATGGTCATGGTGGTCGGACCCTTTCTGCGACGCATCCTGGTGCAGGAGAGCACTCTGGGGGATGCCGGCTTGATCACCGTCTGCATCTCTGTCTTCGGTTCCGCCCTGGCAACGGAGTGGATCGGGTTGCATGTCGCCCTTGGCGGATTCATGGCCGGCGTGGTTGTCCCGCGCGACCACAAACAAACCTTGATCGACCGTCTGGAGCCCCTCACCGTCGTCGTCCTGCTGCCATTTTTTTTCACTCTGACCGGGATGCGCACGTCGTTTGACGTTACCTCGGACCATCTGGCAACCATCACCCTGATCGTCACCCTGGTCAGCGCCACGGGCAAGTTTGCCGGAACCACCTTCCCCGCCCGTTGGACCGGCGAGGGGTGGACCGAATCGATCAAGCTCGGCATCCTCATGCAGACCAAGGGCATGATGGAGGTCCTGATCCTGACCATCTTCCGCGATACCGGCGTGATCTCCGACTCCTGCTTTTCGGCAATGATGTTCATGGCGATCATCACCACCCTGCTGACCATGCCCATGCTCCGGGGCGTCATGCGCCTGACGTCAGGGGGAATCGCGCCGCGTCGGCCATGATCCGGACCGGGGCCATGTCAACGCGGAGCCAAAAAATTGCCCGTGTAACAAACGCCCAGGTTGAGGGCCAGAGTCAGGTTGGCGTGATCGCCGCCAAATAGGCCTTCCAGGCTTCCGCCGGCAAATTTTGTTTCTTTTCGTTGCAAGTCCGGCAAGCGGGGACACAATTGCCGCGCGTGGAACGTCCACCGCGAATCAGCGGCTGAACATGATCCATGGTCAAGGCATCGGGAGGGGTGCGTTGACCGCAATAGGCACACTTGCCCTCGCCGATGCGATTTTTCCACCACTGGGAACGTTTGAGCATCTTGGCCTTGCGCCGTTCGCTGGCCATCTGCTCGGCATCGGCGGGAATCAAGAGGTGATCCATGGTCAACCTCCGGCGCGAAACGGCGACAGATCAAACGTTGGCTGACCACCATCGACAAGCGTCGCAATCACCTCGGCGGTGATCGGTGTCAACAGGATACCGTTGCGATAGTGGCCGGTTGCGTAGTAGAGCCCCTGTACCGCGGCACTCCCGAGCAGGGGCATGCCATCGGCGGTGGCGGGGCGCAGGCCGGACCAGGTATCGAGGATACGCGCCTCCGCGAGCCCCGGAATCATCGCCAGGGCCATGCTGGTGATGCGCTGCATGCCGGCGAGGGTGACCGCCTTGTCGAAGCCGCGGTCTTCCAGGGTGGAGCCCATGAGGACACGACCATCGGCGCGCGGCACGATGTATCCCTTGTACCCGTAGACGACATGCCGAAACAGGGGTGGGCGCGTTTCGACCTGCACAATCTGGCCAGCCATTGGTTTGACAGTTGTCCGCAACGCCGGCACCCCGGCGAGGTGTGTGCTCCAGGCCCCGCCGGCAACCACCACCTGCGTGGCGGGGATGCGTTCGCCATCGCCGTGAATGGCCACTACCCGCCCGTATTCGAGTTCCAGGCCACGCACACGCACCCCGCTCCGAAACACCCCGCCCAGGCGCGCGACCACCGCCGCCAACGCCCGCGACAACGCCACCGGGTCGACCTGATGATCGTCAGGGTAGTAGTTGGCGCCGACAATCCGCGGAGCCAGGGCCGGCTCCAGGGTACGGGCCGCATCCCGGTCCAGGATCTCAACCCGCAACCCCTGATCGAGCATCCACTGGGCGCGACCAACGGCCAGACGCCCCTCGCCCGGATCAAGCGCCACCTCCAGAACTCCCGAATCCTCATAACCTACGGAAATACCAGAAATTGACTCAATCTCGGCGGCAAAATCGCGAAATCGACGCCGGCTGGCCAGACAAAGATCGAGAAACGGCCCGCGCCCGGAGACCTCGGACTGGGCGCCGAGAATCCCGGCCGCCGCCGCCGAGGATTCAGCCCCCGGCAGGGATTTTTCCAACAAGGTGACGTGATGACCGGCCTGCAACAAGCGCATGGCACAGGCGCAGCCAATTACCCCTGCCCCAATGATCCACACAGACTCCACGCGCACCTCCTCCCATCCATATCCAATCAACCCCACCCTGACCGCATTCGAATACCCATCACGTGCCCAGATCCAGTCGCACGGCAATCACATCCGCCTTGCGACGCGCATCATACCCCTGCCACTTGGTTGACGGCACCCGTTCATGCGCAACAGGCTGGAAACCATTGCGACAAAAAAAATCCACCACGCCCGGACGTCGGGTGCATGCGAAGAGAAAACGCAGACCAAGTCGCCGCGCATCACGCCGGGCGCGCGCGACCAATTGCACCCCAACCCCCTCCCCCTTGAAGCGGGTCATGGCGTACAGGGAGACAATCTCGCCTGCCTTGGCCTCCTGATAGGGTTCGTGCAGCAATCCACACACCCCGGCCAGATGATCCCCGCCGATGAAGGCGCCGTAGCCGCTGAACAGGATGTCGGCAAGTTCGGCATCGGTGCGCCGCAACAGATACCCCTCCCGCTCACCGCGACGAATCACCGCCTCAACTCGGGGAAAATCATTAAGCACCAGCGGACGCACGCGGCAGTAGTGCCGCCAAGAGAAGAAGGTACCACTCCCCTGATAAGTGAAAAGCTCCTGGTCAACTTCCGCCAATCGGCAAAGGCTCACCTCGGCGACCCCACCGAGCAAAAGCGCACGAATCCAGCCCAGAATGGTGTGTTGATCCGCCGCCAGACGCGCGAGAAAGCGATGGTTGACATAGCTCATCACCCGTCCCTGCTGATCGAGCATCCCCCCCGCCTGATGCGGCAAAACCAGACGCGAAACCCGAAAGCGCGTCGTCAATGCCACCACCTGCCGCCAGAACGGATCACCCCCGTCCGCTCCGATGCCGGTCAGGATCACCGATTCCTCTCCCCGACACAGGGCGCGCAGGCCATAGGCGAGGTCGCGACGGCCCGAGCGATCGGCAACCTCGACCGGCAGCAATTCGGCAAGACCGGCGATGATCTCCGGGGTCTCCTGGTACACCACCCAGGCACGTGCACCCGCCAAGCGCAACTCGCCGAGAACACGCCGAAACCGATCCATCGCCATCGGTTCAGCTCCGCTCTCGGCAGACAACACGAAGGTCAGGGTTGTTCCATGGAAGGCGGAGAGAAAGAACGACCTCTCCGTGAATTCATCGCTCATGGTGGTGGGGCCAAAAAGAAAAAACCCGAATCTGGTCGGTTCGGGTTTTTGGGTCCTGCGCCGAGGTAAAAAGCCTGGCGACTCAATCGGCGGCCGGGTTGACGTTGGAAGCCTGCAAGCCCTTCAGACCGCGGACCACCTCGAAACTGACCCGCTGCCCCTCGTCCAAACTCCGGAAGCCACTGGCCTGAATCGCCGAGAAGTGGACAAACACATCCTCGCCACCCTCATCCGGCGCGATGAAACCAAACCCCTTGGCATTATTGAACCATTTCACCGTACCCCGAACCACTTGCGACATCCTTATAACTCCCCGGAAACACATTGACAAAAAACCGGCATGAGGGAGCGCGCGAGCACGTCCGCAGCGGCCAAAGATCCCCGGTCCAGCCGGCAAAGCCTGGAGGATAGGCAGGAAGGTTCCATAAGGCAAGAAAAAAAGCAACAGCAACCAGCGGCTTCTTCACTTTCCTTAACATTCGCGCAAGGCGATGCCGCCCTCTCCCGCACCAGGATCGGCGGGGATTCTCGACACCGTGGCGCACGGGCTTGGCGGCATTTCCGTCATGCCGCCCGCCTCTGCTCGTATCGGAGACGATCTCTCCCCCACTGGTCCGCACGGAACCCGAACCCAAAAAAGAAGACGGCCCCCGAGGGGGCCGTCTCCAAACTCACCAGACTGCTGCCAAGCGAAAGATTTACTGGTTCATCTTCCAGGTGGCGGTCAGGTTCTGCTCGGCCGACTCTTCGCCCGCGTTCGTGGCGGTGTTGCTCGCGGTACCACCGACACCAGCCGTCCAGTCAGCGCTGCCACGGAAGTAGCCGGCGTTGTACTCCACGACGCCATCGATCATGGAGTCGGTGGTGGAGCCCAGCTTCGGCGTCACGTTCTCGAGGAGCATCATGTTGCCGACCAGGCCGTTACCATTGGCGGCGGTGGCGGTGTAGACGAAGGAGACGCGCAGGAGGTGGGGAACGCCAGACTGGTCGAGGTAGCGATAGAGGGTACCGCTGGTGGCATTCTTGTTCTGACCGCCCGTGGTAGTACCGCCGGAATCCTGAGCGCCGCGGCCGTTACCCTGGGGGATCTTGATGCCAAACTTGACCATCTGGTTGACCAGGGAGGAACCGCTCATGTAGGCGGTGAAGCCGGTGACGGAGTCACCGTTGGACTGGCCACCACCGACCTGGCCGGTCGGGGCATCGAAGCTGTCACCGACGACGACGCCGGTCCGCTCGTAGTACTGATTGTAGGCCTGGGCCCACTGACCAACGAACTTGTTGGCAATCTTCCGATACTCGGCATTGCGCTGGAGGTCCTTACCGACGGCCACGGCCCCAACGATCAGGGCGATGATCGCCAACACGATGGCCAATTCCACCAAGGAAAAGCCATGCTCTTTCTGGGTCTTGATTTTGTTGGACATTGTTCTCGTCTCTCCTCTTCTCTTTTGTGTTTTGGATTCCTCAGAACTTCCGACTCAAGCCACCCGCACAGCACCGGCGGTGTGCCACCCACGCACGGCGCACCGGCTGACTCCGACCTCGCATTTCAGACCGCCTCGCCAAACCTCCGCCGCAAACCGGTCCTGCTTAACGTTTCGCGCCCGCCCTTGGGTGCAAGCTGAAACCATAACGAACCGTGACAAACCATAACCGACGCACCTGCGCCGTCTTGGGGCCAGATTATAGAGGATCCCGGCACCGATGCAAGCACTTTTTCGCTGGAGGGCCACGACCCGGGCAACGATCGGCGCGAAAACAAGCACATTTCGGACCACTTCCAATCGCTCGCTGTTTGAAGCGCATCCCTCGGCTGCACCGCGCGCGCCAACCGGAGATTCCAAGGTTTCGGAAACAAGCTGGCACCAGATTTGCTCGGCCTCCGGGGGACCCGCGACCGCCTGCCAGCAGTCAAGGGGAACCGGTAACGGCAGCAGAGGACGGAAAAAGAAGAGCTGCCATACCCACCGCATGCCGTGCAACCACGCGATTCAGAGGGGCACCCCATCGGGGAGTGGATATTTCTTCTGGAAGATGTCTGGTGCGTCGGGTATGATCCGGGCAGGGGTTTGTTGCGTTTCGGGTTGCGTGTGGGCGGACCAGGCCAGGGGCGCGGGCGGGCCGCTCTGGGTGAAGTTCGGATAAGGTACCAGGGTGTTTGGCTTTAAGCGGTCGTTACGTCGTTCGGAGAAATGAGGCATGATCAATCGCATAATCCTGCTTATCCTGTCGGTCCTGGGAGGCGTTGCCCTCCCCTACAGCGTTACCCTGGCACTCGGGTCCTACGAGGAGTACCTCGCGTCCCAGGATAATCTCCGCGCGGCCGTCGAGCGCAAGGTCTCCCTTGAGGGGCTGCGCAACCAGGCCAAGACCTACAAAGCCTTCGCCCAGGAGGTTGACACCTTCACGGGCGAAGTGAAAAGCAGGGAGATTACCGAGGGGGATTGGGTTCTGTTCAAGGTCGACAACGTCACCAGAGCCCTGGAGGCTAACGATTTTCGCCTGGTCATCGCCAACGTCATGCACGGCGGCGGCTACTACTTCAGCCCGTCTCACATCGAAATGATCAGCGGTAGCTCGGAGAATTTCATGACCACGCTCAGAGCCCAAAAGATCGGTGGAAGCGGCGCGAACAAGCCGGGTCCAGGAAGTCACATCATCATGACGATCAAGGGAGAGTACCTGGTTGCAAAGAGGCGTGGTTAGGCCTCGGCGCTTATTCGGTTTTCGCCCACACCATCCTTCGTCGCCTCCCAAATAGCCGGGAGCGCGGCGTTGCGAACGGTTGAGTCACGAGCGACAGGTTGGCCTCTCCTTGGCTCCCCCTTGTCACAAAGTCCAATCGGGAACAAATAAATGAAGAGCAATGCGATCGGTTTGGTTTCGGTTGTTATCCTCGGGGTTTCTTTGTCCGGGGTTGGGGTGTACCAGGGGTACAAGGTTGCCATCGGGGGTGGTTCGGCCGGCATCGGCAAGGGTGCGCGTGCAATATCCCAGTCCGATGACGAAAAAGGAGAAATCAGGATTCCTCCGCTGGATCCCGTGCTCAAGTCCAAGATCGATCAGGTTCGCCCAAAACTGAATCAGCTGCATCACCCGAAGCAGGTGGTGGCGGGTAACCTCAGCATGCCCCTGATGGGGTTCTCCACACAGGCCCTCGAGCAGTCTGAAAGGATTCTCAGCCAATCCTACGAGGATTACCGGGAACGCATCATCTCCATGGCTTATGTCTCGGGCGAAAATCGCTTCGCTGTCATCGACGGTCGCCTGTACCGCGAGGGGGACGACTTCGGCGAGAGTGGTGCCAAAATCAAAACCATCCACCCGGACAAGGTGTTGATCGCTGGTCGTGACGTTCGCCAGTGGCTTGATGTGCATAATCCGGTCATGACCAGCAAAGCCGCCCCCGTTGTCCAAGCGGCGGCCAAGCCCGCCGCACCCGCTCAAGAGGCCGCCAGCGCCCCCAAGGATAAGCCGAAGGGCGGCGCCATCGAAGAGGGGTTGCAGGCCCTTAAAGGCTACAGCGACATGATGAAGGCCCTGCAAGGCCAGCAATGACCCCGGCTCCCGGCTCTGCCGCCCCCCCGACTTCGGGACGGGGCAGTATTGGTCGCGCGCGGCGTATGGTGTGAGAGTCGTTTTCTGGCCTTCACCCATTGAGGGCAAGAAGAGCAGTTACCGCGCGGGGGGGAGATTGCCGCTGTTCGGGGCGGCCGTGTGCCGTCGCCGTGCTCGTTGATTTAGGTGTCCACGGGCCCGCCCGCAAGCATCCTCGGCCGCCGCGTCGTCACCGCCGTCGCCAGCCAAGCCAAGGCGGGGAGCCCCCGCTGCTCGGCATAGAGCCGGCCATCCGGTCTACTCCAATCCCACATCAAGCGGCAACTTCGTTGGCTGCCTTGTTCGCTCCTCGTCGTACCAAACACGCACCGTCTCGTCGCTCACGCGTTGTAAGCCTCGTTACCATCTTGATCTGGAATCAGAATTAATCAGTGATCACCCGCCGTTGCTGGCGTCGCCGTACCCTTTTCTTTGTCGGATGACCCCGCCGCCGCTTTGAGCCATTCGCGCGCCAACTCGCTGCCCTTGAGACGCTGTTCCTGGTTCAGGGTTTTGCCGATCAATTCCAGGTTACGCAGGGCATCCTTGTCATTCTTGAGGGAGGCCAGGCTGTACCAGGCGAAGGCCCTGACCGGATCCCTGGGTACGCCCCGACCCTCTTCATACATCCAACCCAGGCTGTTCTGCGCGCGCACTTCCCCCTGCATGGCCGCCTTCAGGTACCACTGCGCTGCCTGGGCAAGGTTTTTCTCGACACCACGCCCCTCTTCGTACATCCAGCCCATGCTGTTTTGGGCCGGGGCCAAGCCGTGGTCGGCAGCCTTTTGGTACCAGTAGATGGCCTTGGCCAAGTTGACGGCCGTCCCCTCACCCTTCTCGTACATGCCACCGAGCTGGTTCTGGGCCTGCGGGTCATCCTTTTCAGCGGCCTTGGTGAACCAGGAGATGGCCTCGGGCAAATCCCGGGCAACCCCCATGCCCAACTTCTTCTGGATGGCAAAGCGCGTCTGTGCCTGCACATGCCCTTTTTGCGCGGCAAGATAGTACCATTTGGCCGCCGTTTCCGGATCCGGCGACACCCCTTCACCCTTCATGAACTTCTCGCCAAGCAGGTACTGCGCCCGAGCCGACCCTCCCTCCGCGGCCTTGGTGAACCAGTTCATCGCCTGTACATGGTTAACCGCCACCCCTTCTCCCTTGGCGTAGGCCTCGGCGACTCGAACCTTGGATTCGACATCACCCCTGTTGGCGGCCTCCTGGAACCAGTGAAAGGCCTCGCCGATGTTGCGCTCCCCGCCCGTGCCACTCCAGAGGCGGTTGGCCAGACGAACCTGGGCATCGGCGATACCCGCGGTGGCGGCCTTGCGGTAATAGTGGTTCGCCTTCCCCTGGTCGGCCTGGGTTCCACGGCCATTTTCGAACATGATCCCGGTCTGCAACTGCGCCTCGGCCAGGTCCTGATCCGCCGCCTTCAGGAAGAGCACAAAGGCATCGCGATCATTTTCGGCGGACCCCTTGTGGCTGACCCCATCCATCGCCACGCGATACTGGGCGGCCGGGTGCCCACCCTCCGCTGCCTTCCGAAACCAAACCATGGCCTCGCGCGGATCACCCGCCACGCCGGTACCTTCAAGCAGGGAGAGGGCATACTGGTACTGTCCGGCGACAAAACCACCCTCCGCCGATCGTTGAAACCATCGTACCGCCTCCTTGTCGTCTTTCGGGGCACCCACGCCCGAGAGGTAGGCATTGCCCATGGCGAACTGGGCCTCGGGCCAATTTTTCTCCGCGGCCTTGCGCGTCCATTCCATGCTCGTTGCGGCATTCCTCTCGATGCCGGAGCCGGTTGCATACATTTTCGCCAGTTGGAACATCGCCTCGGCATCACCGGCGGCGGCGGCAGTCCTGGTTTTCCCCGCCTTGGTGGCGAGCGCCTCCTGTTCGGAGACGATGCGCGGTCCATCCCCCTCCCGCGTCATCCCCCAAAACACGGCACCAACACCCAACAGGGAGATGACGGCCAGGGTTCCCAGGACCACGCGCGTGCGCGCCGGCATTTTGTTCAGGCCAAGCCCCAAAAGGTCGGCCGCCACCTGTTCCCCACCATCCGGCTGGCTAACCCGCACCGTCGTCAGCCAGGTTTGAATATCCTTGGGCCGATCCGTTTCAACCACCTTGAGGGCGAGATCGACCGCCAACAGGAGTGACTCCGAGTAGCGTCCCTTGCCGATTTCCACCGCCGGCACCATGGGATCGGGCTGGTTGCGCATGATGGCGCTGCTGCGTTGCGGGGCGCCCACCGGCTTGCGCCCACCGATACAGCGATACATCACGGCACCCATGGCGTAAATATCCGTCCAGGGTCCCTGGCGGGTGGCATCCTCGAAATACTGCTCCATGGGGGCATAGTTCGGCGTCAACATGGCGGTCATGTGCCCATCCCCGCCCCCTTCCTCGGTCTTGCGCGCCGACCCGAAATCCAAAAGCACCGGCGTGCCATCCTTGTGACGGATAAAGACATTATCCGGCTTGATGTCCCGGTGGATAATCTTTGCCTCATGCAAAACGGTCAAACCCTTCAGGAGGGGAATGACGACGGCAAGAAGTTCCTTCTCATCCAGAATCTTCTTTTTCTTCAGCACCGCGGACAAGGACTCGCCGTCCTCGTACTCCATGGCCATGTAGGCGGTGTTGTTCTCCTCGAAGAAGGTTGCCACACGCACAAGGCTCGGATGCTTGAACTTGGCCAGGGTACGCGCCTCATCCAGGAAGCGGTTGCGCCCCTTGATGAACATCTCCTCATACTGGGCCGACTTTGGCTGAATGGAGTTGTCCGATCGGCGCACGGCCAATTGCGACGGCAGGAACTCCTTGACCGCGACGTAATTGTCGAGACGGGTATCATGGGCCTTGTAGGTCAGTCCAAAACCACCCTGGCCGAGGACCCGCTCAATCTTGTACCACATGAGCATGTGGCCGATCGGCAGGGCATCGCCACGATCATGATTGGCCTCTTGGGGTTTCGATTCGCCTTCGGAGCTTTCGCCGGTGGAGGGAACCGCCACGTCGACGGTGCTCCGACCGCCCCCCTCGGTGACACCAGGCGCGGCCGCCGATCCAACGCCGCCGTTTGGCAAAACCTGCACCGTCGCGCCATCGTCGGCCGCGCTGGAGGCCTGGACTGTCGTGCCGGTACGGGCGCCTGGCGCAACCCGAACCGTTGCACCGTCAGCATCGCCAGGCAAAACACGCACCGTCGCGTCATCGTCGGCCGCGCCGGAGGCCCGAACTGTCGTGCCGGTACGGGCACCTGGCGCAACCCGAACCGTTGCACCGTCAGCATCGCCAGACAAAACACGCACCGTCGCGTCGTCGTCGGCCGTGCCGGCCCCCCGGA
>PEAJ01000276.1 GCA_002753495.1 Magnetococcales bacterium HA3dbin3
CCCTGCAGGCGCCCGGGGTCAAGTTCGACGCGCACCGCCGGCAGGGAGCTGCCGCCCAGGCGCACCTGTCCCACCCCCTCGACCTGCGCGAGCTTCTGTGCGAGCACGGTGGCGGCGAGGTCGTACATCCGGCCCGGGCTCTGCACCTCCGAGGTGAGAACCAGGATCATGATCGGCATATCAGCCGGGTTCATCTTGCGCCAGGTCGGGTTCGAGGGGAGACCCGTGGGCAGCAGCGCGCGCGCGGCGTTGATCGCCGCCTGCACATCGCGCGCGGCACCATCGATGTTGCGGCTCAAGTCAAACTGCAACACCACCTGCGTGCTGCCGAGGGAGCTTGACGAGGTGATTTCGCTCACGCCGGCAATGCGGCCGAGGCTGCGTTCCAGCGGGGTGGCGACGGTGGCGGCCATCGTCTCCGGGCTCGCCCCGGGTAGCGAGGCCTGCACGGCGATGGTCGGGAAATCAACCTGTGGCAGCGGGGCCACCGGCAGCAGACGAAAACCGATCAACCCGGCCAGGACGACACCGATGGTCAGGAGCGTCGTCGCCACCGGCCGGTGGATGAAGATCGCCGAGGGGTTCACGGCATCGACCCCGGTGCCGGGGCGTCGGCACCGGCGGTGGTTGAGGTCGGCGCAAAACGCCGCGCCAGGCGATCAAAGGCCAGGTAGATCACCGGCGTGGTGAACAGGGTGATCAACTGGCTCAGGAGGAGCCCGCCGACCATGGTGATGCCGAGCGGATGGCGCAGCTCCGAACCGGTGCCGGTGCCAATCATCAACGGCAGCGCCCCGAGCATCGCCGCCAGCGTCGTCATCAGGATCGGGCGGAAACGCAGCAGGCAAGCCTGGTAGATCGCCTCGCGCGGCGGCAGCCCCTGATTGCGCTCGGCATCGAGGGCAAAGTCGATCATCAGAATGGCATTTTTCTTGACGATACCAATGAGAAGGATGATGCCGATGATGGCGATGATGCCCAGGTCGTTGCCCGAAAGCATCAAGGCAAGCAGCGCCCCGACCCCGGCCGAGGGCAGCGTCGAGAGGATGGTGATCGGGTGGATGTAGCTCTCATAAAGCACGCCGAGGACGATGTACATGGTCACCACCGCGGCGAGGATCAGCCACAGTTCGTTCGCAAGCGAGGCGCGAAACGCCTGCGCCGCCCCCTGGAAGTTGCCCTGAATGCTGATCGGCAGGTTGAGTTCGCGTTTGGCGGCCTCGATTGCCCCGACCGCCGCACCGAGCGCGGCATCAGGGGCGAGGTTGAAGGAGATGGTCACCGCCGGAAACTGCCCCTGGCGATTGAGGACGAGCGGCGCCAATCGCTCCTCGACGCGCACCACCGCCGACAACGGCACCTGCACCCCGCTGCTCGAGGTGACGCGCAGGGTGTCGAAGGCCTTGATCCCCTGCTGAAACTCCGGCTTCACCTCCAGCACCACCCGATACTGGTTCGACTGGGTGAAAATGGTCGAAACCAGACGTTGGCCAAAGGCATCGTAGAGGGCGTTATCGATGGCGGCGGCGGTCACGCCGAGGGCGCCGGCGGTATCGCGATTGATCACCAGGTAGGCCTGCAACCCCTCATCCTGCTGGTCGCTGGCGACATCGCGCAGAATGGGCACCTGCCGCAGGCGCGCAACCAGGCGCTTCGCCCACTGGGCAAGCTCCTGCTGGTCGGGCGACTCCAAGGTGAACTGGTACTGGGTACGGCTCACCCGCTCCTCGATCGTCAAATCCTGCACGGGTTGCAGATAGAGGGTGATGCCCGGCACGCTGGCAACCCGCTCCTCCAGACGCCGCTGGATCACCTGAAACGCGGTGCCACCCCTCGCCTCCTTGGATTTGAGTGAGATGAAGAAACGCCCGCTGTTAAGGGTGACGTTGACGCCATCAACACCGATGAAGGAGGTCAGGCCGCTCACCGCCGGGTCGGCGAGGATGACGCGCGCCAGCTCCTGGTGGCGATCGGCCATGGCGGCAAAGGAGACCGACGCCGGCGCCTCGGTGATGCCCTGGATCAGGCCGGTATCCTCCAGTGGGAAAAACCCCTTCGGTACCTGCAAGTAGAGAAACACCGTCAGCACCAGGGTGGCAAGCGCGACAAGGAGAGTCAGGCGCTGGTGACGCAGGACACGTTGCAGCGCCCGACCGTAGGCGTTGATGATGGCCTGGATGAAATCTCCCGTTTTCCCCTCCATCCCCGGCGGATGACTCTCCCCGACCGAAGAGGCGCGCGTGGATGCGGCATCCGCGCGCCTCCCTTTAAGCAACCGGGCACAGAGCATCGGCGTCAGGGTGAGGGAAACCACCGCCGAAATCAGGATCGACACCGCCAGGGTGATGGCAAATTCGCGAAACAAACGCCCGACGACATCGCCCATGAAGAGCAGGGGGATCAACACCGCCACCAGCGAAAAGGTGAGCGAGACGATGGTAAAGCCGATCTGTCGTGACCCTTCAAGCGCCGCCTCCAACGGCGAGGCCCCCTCCTCCAGGTGGCGGGCGATGTTTTCGATGACGACGATGGCATCATCGACGACAAAACCGGTGGCGATGGTCAGGGCCATCAACGTCAGGCTGTTGATGGAGAAATTGGCCAGGTACATGACACCAAAGGTGCCGACCAGCGACAACGGCACGGCAACGCTTGGGATGATCGTCGCCGGCAGGTTGCGCAGGAAGAGAAAGACCACCATCACCACCAGGGCAATGGCAAGCAGCAGCTCGAATTGGATGTCGCGCACGGCGGCGCGGATGGTCAGGGTGCGATCGCCAGCCTCGACCAGACTGACATTACCAGGCAGCGAGGCGCGCAGACGCGGCAGCAGCTGCTTGATGCGATCGGCAACCTGGATGACGTTGGCCCCGGGTTGGCGCTGGATGTTGAGGATGATCGCCGGCTCCTCCCCGGACCAGGCGGCGAGACGGCTGTTCTCCGCCCCTTCCTCGATGTCGGCCACCGCGCTCAGGAGGATCGGCGCGCCATTGCGGTAGGCAATCACCAGGGCGACGTAATCGGCGGCGGATTTGA
>PEAJ01000277.1 GCA_002753495.1 Magnetococcales bacterium HA3dbin3
GTCGAAGAGCAGGGTCAGGGGTAGTTCCAGGGCGAAGAGGTCGCGCAGCCGGGCCATCACCCGTGTCGCCATCAGCGAGTGGCCACCGAGGTCAAAAAAGTTCTCCTCGCGTCCGACGCGCGGCAGGTTGAGCAGCCCCGCCCACGCCGCCGCGACCAGCTCCTCGGTCGGGGTGCGCGGCGACTGGAAGGTGGCGCTGACCGTGGCGCCGTCGGTGGCCGGCGCCGGCAGCAGGCGGCGATCGACCTTGCCGTTTGGCGAGCGTGGCAATTTTTCCATCACCACGAAGAGCGCCGGCACCATGTAGTCGGGAAGCTTGCGCTTGAGGAAGGCGCGCAGATCTTCGGCTGTCGGTTGCGACTGTCCCGCCTGCGTTTCGACGTAGGCGACGAGCTGTTTTTCGCTCAAGTGGTTCTCGCGCGTCGTCGTCGCCGCCTCGTAGACCGCCGGGTGCCGGGCGAGGATCGCCTCGATTTCGCCAAGTTCGATGCGAAAGCCGCGGATTTTCACCTGATAATCCGCCCGGCCAAGGAAGGCGATGTTGCCGTCGGGCAGGAAACGGGCAAGGTCGCCGGTGCGTTGCAGGCGGCTGTCGGGATGGTCGCTGAAGGGGTCGGGGAGAAAGGCGCGCGCGGTCAGCTCCGGCTGGTTGAGATAGCCCAGGGCAAGGCCGTGGCCGCCAGCATAGAGGATGCCGGGGACACCAATTGGCACCGGTTGTCGGTGATCGTCGAGGATGTAGAGCGGGTGCAGCTCGGCGCGCGGCGGGCCGATGCGCAAATCATGACCGTCGAGGTCGGCGCGGCTGAGGGCGTGATAGGTGGTGTGAACGGTGGTCTCGGTGACGCCGGAGAGGTTGAACAATTGCGGGTGTTGATCACCATGCCGATCAAACCACGGGCGCAGGTTCTGTAATTTGAGCGGTTCGGCGCCGAAGATCACCAGGCGCAGGCTTAAAGGCTTGGCGTGGCCGGACTCCTCCAGGGCGGTCAGGGCTTGGAACACCGAGGGGTTGTTGTTGAGGACGGTGATTTTTTCCGCCGCCAGCAGGTCGTAGAAGGCCTCCGGCGACAGGGATGTGGCGCGCGACACCACGACGACGCGACCGCCAAACAGGAGCGCCCCCCACATCTCCCACACCGAAAAATCAAACGAGAAGGCGTGGAAGAGCGACCAGACATCGCGTTCGTCGAAGTGAAACCAGTTCCGGGTGACGAGAAACATCCGCGCCAGGCGGCCGTGTTCGATCACCACCCCCTTTGGGCGCCCGGTGGAGCCGGAGGTGTAGATGACATAGACCGGGTGTTGGGGCGTGACCGCTGTTTGTGGATTATGCGTTGGGCGTTCGGCGATGGCGGCGGCGTCGCGGTCGAGGACGGTCAGGGCCGCCTGGTGCGCGGGCAGGCGATCGACGAGGTCGCTCTCGGTGACGAACCAGCCCAGGCGGGCGTCTTCGATCATCAGGTTGAGGCGCTCCTTCGGGTGACTGGCATCCATCGGCACGTAGGCGCCGCCGGCCTTGAGGATGGCGAGCAGGGCAATCACCGTGTGCAGGGAGCGCTCCAGGCTGACGCCGACCAGCGACCCCGGCTGCACGCCGGCGGCGATCAGGTGGTGCGCGAGCCGGTTGGCGCGAGCATTGAGCGTGGCGTAGTCCAGGGTTTCGTCGCCAAAGGTGAGGGCGGCGGCGGTCGGGGTTTTCGCCGCCTGCGCCTCGATCAGGGTGTGGATGCAGGCCACTTCCGGTTCGGCGAAGGGATTGCGGTTCCAGGTTTTCACCATCAGATCGTATGCGCTGGCCGGCAGCAGCGGCAGGCGGGAGCAAGGGGTATCGGGCGCGTCTACGGCGGCGGTGAAGAGCACCTCCAGTTGGCCGATCATGCGCCGAATGGTTGCGCCGGCGAAAAGATCAACGTTGTACTCGAACTCACCACGCAAGGTGCCCTGGCGCTCCTCCAGGCTCAGGAGCAGGTCATACTTGGCCGGGATGTTTTCCTGCTCGCGCAGGGTGATGGCAAGCCCGGGCAGCTCCAGGGCCGACTCCGGGGTGTTTTGCAGGATGAACATCACCTGGAACAGCGGCGCATAGCTGCGGGTGCGCGTCGGTTTGAGACGCTCGACCAGCTGTTCAAAGGGGAGGTCCTGGTGGGCGTAGGCATCGAGGGTGGTCTGCCGGATTTGCGACAACAGGGCGCGGAAGGAGGGGTCCTCCTCCAGGTTGATGCGCAGCACCAGGGTGTTGACGAAGAAACCGATCAACCCCTCCAGCTCGCCGCGGTTGCGGTTGGCCACCGGTGAACCGATGACGACATCGTGCTGCCGGCTATAGCGCGCGAGCAGCACGGCAAACCCGGCGAGCAGGGTCATGAACAGGGTGGTGCGGTTTTCCCGACTCAACTGCCGTAGGCGCTGGGTCAGTTCGGCGCCGAAGGTGAAGCGTTCGACGCCGCCGCGAAAGGTTTGCACGGCCGGGCGTGGGTAATCGGTCGGCAGTTCGAGCAGGGCTGGGGCTTGGGCAAGCTTTTGCTCCCAGTAGGCGAGCTGACGGTCAAGTTCGCCGCCGCTTAGCCAGCGGCGTTGCCAGAGGGTGTAGTCGGCGTACTGGATCGGCAGCGGCGGCAGAGGGTCGGGCGGCGGGGTTCCGGTTGTCGCGCCGCCAGCGGCATGGTAGGCCTGGTAGAGGGCGGCCAGTTCCTGGATCAACACCGCCACCGACCAGCCGTCGGCGATGATGTGGTGCAGGGTGAAGAGGAGCAGGTGGTGACCCTCTTCCAGCTGCAACAAGGCAACCCAGAGCAGCGGGCCGGTGGTGAGGTCGAAAATGTGCTCTTCGCCTTGGGCAATCCAGCGCTGCATTTCCGCTTGCTTGGCCGCCGCGGTGAGCGGACGCAGGTCGATCACCGGCAGGGTGATCGGCACCGGCGGGTGGATGATCTGTACCGGCATCCCCGCGCTGATTCCTTCTGGCAGGAGGTCATCGGCCGGTCGGGTGGTGGTTGCCTTGTCGAAGGTGGTGCGCAGGGCCTCGTGGCGGAA
>PEAJ01000278.1 GCA_002753495.1 Magnetococcales bacterium HA3dbin3
CCCGTGGGGAGGGGGGCGGGGAAAAAAGCAAAAAAAGAGAAAAGAAAAAGGAAAAGAAAAAAACCTCGGGGCTCCGCCCCGAACCCCGCCGGGGGGCAGGCGGAGCCTCCCCCCGGACCCCCCAACCACTTTCAATAGTTGGACAATCCAGGCCAGGGGGCATGGCCCCCTGGACCTCATTTTATTCGCCACCCCCACTTCCGAGGCCACCCACCGATGGAGCGGCTTGACACCACCACCCCCCCGCCCCGCATCCTGATCGTCGACGACGAACAACACAACCTCCACGTCCTCGGCAACGCCCTGCGCACGCTCGGTCAGGTACACGTCGCCACCTCCGGCGAACAAGCCCTGCGCCGCTTGGCCACACCCCCCTACCCGGAGATGATCCTCCTCGACGTGGTGATGCCAGGAATCGATGGCTTCGCCGTCTGCCAAAGCCTGAAAGAAAATCCCGCCACCACGGAGATTCCGGTCATCTTCATCACCGCCATGGACGCCGAAGCCGATGAAACCAAAGGCTTCGCCCTGGGGGCAGTCGACTTCATCACCAAACCGATCCGCCCGGCCATCGTCCAGGCGCGCGTGCGCACCCACCTCGCCCTGCAAGCGAAAAAACGTGAGTTGCGCACAAGCGGCGAACTGCTCCACGCCACCCTGGAATCCACACGCGACGGCATCCTCGCCGTCGGCCACGACGGCCGCATCACCCACTGCAACGCCCATTTCCTGCGCCTGTTTCCGCCCGACAGCAACGCCGAACCAACAACCCTACAGGAAGCACCCCTGACCTGGATCGCCACCCGGCTCGAACACCCCGAACCCTTCCTGGCCAAAATCGCCCGACTGCGCCAGGCACGCACCACCGACAGCGATCTTCTGCACTTTCGCGACGGCCGCATCGTCGTCTGTTATTCCGTTCCCCTGCTCTTAGGCGCCGAGGAGAGCATCGCCGGCCGCGTCTGGAACTTCGCCGATGTCACACGTGAAAAGCACGATGAGGCGCAGTTGCATCAGGCCCGCCGCGAGGCCGAAGCCGCCAACAAGGCCAAAAGCGCCTTCCTCGCCACCATGAGCCACGAGATCCGCACCCCCCTCAACGGCATCCTCGGCATGGCCGAACTGCTCATGGAAACCGCGCTCGATGCAACCGGAAACGACTACGTCCACACCATCCACGCCTCCGGCCAGGCCCTCCTCGGCATCATCAACGACATCCTCGATTACTCAAAAATCGAGGCCGAAAAGGTGCAGCTGGAAAGCATCCCCTTCGATCTGCACCAGCTCGTGAAAGAGGTTGCCCTTCTGTTCAGCAGCCTCGCGCACAAAAAGGGCATCGACTTCGTGCGACAGGTCGATACCACAGTGCCGGTCTGGGTCGACGGCGACCCGACCCGCCTGCGCCAGGTCCTCGCCAACCTCCTCGCCAACGCCATCAAGTTCACCCAGCGCGGCACGGTGACGCTCGCCGTCACCGCCAGCACGCACGACGCGACAGGAACCTGGATCACGTGCAACGTGCAGGATACCGGCATCGGCATCGCCCCGGAACAGTTTGCGCGCCTGTTCAAACCCTTCGAGCAGGCCGATGACGCCACCACCCGCCGCTTCGGCGGCACCGGCCTGGGGCTTGCCATCAGCCAGCGTCTGGTTGCGCTGATGCGCGGCCGGATCGAAGTCGAGAGCACGCCGGGGGTCGGCACGCTCTTTCGCGTCGTCGTGCCGGTGCAGGGGACGTTGGTCCCACAGACAACGCACGCCCCACAAACAGTGGATGGTGCGCGCGGCATTCCGTCGGGTGCACGCATCCTGCTGGTCGACGATGAACCGGTCAACCGCGCGGTGCTCACCGGCATGCTGAAAAAATTTGACCTCGCCATCACCTGCGCCGAAAACGGGCAGCAGGCGGTGAACCTCTTCTCCCAACAGGTTTTTGACCTGATTTTCATGGATTGCCAGATGCCGGAGCTGGACGGTTATGCCGCCAGCACGGCGATTCGCCGGCTCGAACAGGGGCGAAGAACGCCGATCGTCGCCCTCACCGCCCTCGCCCTGCCGGGGGATCGCGACACCTGCCTGGCGGCGGGAATGGATGATTATCTGGCCAAGCCGGTCACCCGGCAGGGGGTGCGGGCAGCGCTTGTGCGCTGGCTGCCCGCGACACCGCCGCCACCAACAACAATCGTCACACCCGAACCGGCGCCGGACGCGGAACCGGTGCTCGATCGCCGGATCTTCGATGATCTTCACGCCGAACTCGGCGCCGATTTTGCCGATGTCATCGCCGGTTTTCTGGAGTCGTTGCCACAGCGTCTACAGGCAATGCGCGACCTCCTGGCCGCCCCCACCATCGACGCCCTGGCCCGGGAGGCGCACAAGTTGCGCGGCAGCAGCAGTCAGCTCGGGGCGAGGAGCCTGGCCCAGTGCGCCAGCGAACTGGAAGAGGCCGCCCGGAATGGCCATCTGGAATCGACAACCGCCTGGGCTGCGCGCCTGGAACAGGAACAGGCGCTGCTCGCGGCGGCCCTGCGCACGGCTCTTGGGCATCGGCAAGCGTGATGCGTGCTTGAATTATCCAAGTATTAAAAGTGGTTGGGGGGTCCGGGGGGAGGCTCCGCCTGCCCCCCGGCTTAGGTCTGGGGCAGCGCCCCAGTGGGGTTCGGGGCAAAGCCCCGAAGTTTTTTCCGCCCCCCTTTCGCTGGAAAGTTCCAGCCTGGAAGAGAATCTGCTGGCTGTTTTGTGCCGGCTGACCGACAGCCGGCAAACGCTGCGCGTCATTCTTGCGCGCATCGCGCTGATGGAACCAAAAGCCAGAATGGATACCCTGGAAAAGCTGGCCACCCTGGCTGGTTTGCGCAGGCTGATCACCGTCGTGGAAGAGGAGGTCAAGGAGATGGCGATTACGTTCGATGTGATGGAAAACGAATTTTTCCGCAAAATTTTTATCAAGGGGCGGTTGGAAGGCATCCAGGAGGGCATCCAGATCGGCGAACGGCAAACCCACCTGAAGGGCGAGGCCGCCTTGCTG
>PEAJ01000010.1 GCA_002753495.1 Magnetococcales bacterium HA3dbin3
CGGCCAAGTTCACCGCCCTGCCGGTGACCAGGAGCGGCGGGGCGATCGCCAGCGTCACCGTGCAGGAGGGGTGCGATCGCTACTGCACCTACTGCGTGGTGCCGACGACGCGCGGCCGTGAATGGAGTCGGGATGTTGAGGCCATCCTGGGCGAGGTGGCGGAGAACGTGCGCCAGGGGGCGTTGGAGATCATCCTGCTTGGCCAGAACGTCAACGCCTATCAGGGGGAGGATCGGCAGGGGTTGCGCCATGACCTGGCGGCGCTGTTGCGGCGCGTGGCCCGGGTCGATGGGGTGCGCCGCCTGCGCTTTGTCACCTCGCATCCGGCGGATATGAGCGATGAGCTGGTCGCCGTCTTTGCCGAAGTGCCGCAAGTGTGCCCCTACCTGCATCTGCCGATTCAGAGTGGCGCCGATCGCATCCTCGATCGCATGGGACGCAACCATGATGTTGCGACCTATCTGACCTGGGTCGACAAGCTGCGGCGTGCGCTGCCGGAGATCGCCCTGGCTTCGGATTTCATCGTCGGCTTTCCCGGGGAGAGCGACGACGACTTCCGGCAAACGCTTGATCTGGTCGATCGGGTGGGGTTTGCACACGCCTACTCGTTCCAGTTTTCGCCGCGACCGGAGACGCCGGCGGCAACGCTGCCCGATCAAATTCCGGAAGCGGTGCGCGCCCAGCGCCTGGAGGTGTTGCAGACCCGGCTCAACGCCGCCCAACTGGCCGCCAACCAACGCCAGGTCGGGCGGGTGGAGGAGGTGTTGGTCGAGGGGTTTTCCAAACGCCAGGATGGCGAACTGACCGGGCGCACGCCGGGGTATCGCCGCGTCAACTTTCCCGGGCCGGCGACGTGGATCGGACGCCTGGTGCGGGTGGAGATCATCGCCGGCATGGCACACTCGCTGAAAGGGCGGGCGCTCGATCGGCTGCCCGATGAGTGCAATCTCCCCGATCGCTCTCCGGACGAGGGGGGTTGATGGACGAGAAGGTCCAGACCGTGCGTCTCACCTTTCCCGACAATCGTCTGGCGATGCGCCTGTTCGGGGAGTGCGACGCGCACCTGCGTTTGTTGGAGGAGCGGTTGCCGGTGGCGCTGCATCCGCGCGGCAACACGCTTGCCGTTTCCGCCACGCCCGGGCAGGTGACGCTGGTGCGGGATTTGTTGCAGGAGCTTTATGCCCTGCTCGAACAGGGAGAACACATCGACCAACAGCGGGTGGTCGATGGCATCGAGGCGATCGCCGAGCAGGTCATGCCGATGCGTCTGTTTGCGCCGGAGGTGGCGATTCACACCCCGCGGTTGGTGATTCATCCGCGCAACGCCCGTCAGGCTGCCTTCATCGAGACCCTGGCCACGGCCGATCTCACCTTTGCCGTCGGGCCGGCGGGGACGGGCAAGACCTATCTGGCGGTGGCGGTGGCGGTGCAGGCCTGCCTTGAGGGGAAGGTGGTGCGCGTTGTGCTGACCCGCCCGGCGGTGGAGGCCGGCGAACGCCTGGGTTTTTTGCCGGGCGATTTGCAGGCCAAGGTTGATCCCTATCTGCGACCCCTTTACGACGCCCTGTACGATATGCTGGGATATGAGAAGGTGGAGAGGATGCAGGAGCAGAAGATTCTCGACATCGCCCCCCTGGCCTACATGCGCGGCCGTACCCTGGAGGAGGCGTTTATCATCCTCGACGAAGCGCAGAATACGACTCCGGAACAGATGAAAATGTTTCTCACCCGGTTTGGTCAGGGGTCGAAGGCGGTGGTCTGTGGCGATGTCACCCAGATCGACTTGCCGGGAGGGCGCGGATCGGGCTTGGTGCATGCCCTGAAGGTTCTCTCCGGCGTCGCGGGCATGGGTGTGGTCCACTTCACCGATCGGGATGTGGTACGTCACCCCCTGGTGCGCCGGATCGTCCGGGCCTACGAGGAGGCCGATGGCCAACGGTCGCAAGCATAACAGTCCGCGGTCCGCCGCCGGTGTCGTTCCGGGCGGCGCGCCACTGCCACCCGAGAAGCGGTTGCCGCGTCTTTCGCGGGTGCGCAACCCGAGGGTGCGTGCGTTTCTGCTGCGGTTGCAGCTCAACCCGATGGTTGATTTTCTGCTCCTTTGCGGGCTGGTCGGATTGTTGACCATGGTCTACTCGCCGATGGTCTTCAAGCCGCTTTACCTGCCCGAGGTGGGGGAGCTGGCCCGCTCCGATGTCAAGGCGGACCGGGACATTCTGATCGAGGATACCGTCTCGACCCTGCGCCGGCAGGAGGAGGCGGCGTCGCTGGTGCCCCCGGTCTACGACTGGGACGACGGGATGATGGATTCGGTCATCAACTACCTGCGCGAGGCTTTGACCTGGCTTGGGGAGTCGATGCGCGGCGGGCGTGTCGGTGGTGGCGAGGAGAGTGTTCCGAGTCGCGAGGCCTTCGCGCAGCGGCTGGGCGACGAGATTCCGGCTGCCGCCTATCGCGCCCTGTTGGCGATTGCCCGCACGCCACCGACGGTTCCCTTGCGTCCCACCGCCGCCGAGGCCCTCGATGCCGCTGCTCCCCGGCCGCCACCCAGGGAGGTGGAGGCGGCGACGGGTACCGCGGGGACAGCGACCGCGACCGGTGTTGCCGGGCGGGAAAAATCTGCCGGCGATTCCGGGCAGAAGGAGACGCACGAGGCCGAGCGTCCGGAGGGGGGGGTGCGCCTTCCGGCTCCCGCGGGTGAGCACAAGGAGGGTCCCCCCCGGGAGAGCCCGGCTATGGCGCCGCACCCTTATGCCGATCTGATTCGCATCATCGAGAACTGGCTTGTTCCCCTGGCCGGTCAGCGGGTGGTGAGCGGGCCGGAGGTGTTGCGCGACCTGGAGAAGGGGAGTTACATCCGGCGTGCGATTTCGCGCGGCACCGAGCAGCGCCTGGGCGACATCAATGGCCTGATCGATCTCGATGGCATGCGTCAGCTGCTTGCGCGCAGCGCCGGGGAGAATTTGAGCGAATTGTCCCGCGTATTGCGCGAGTGGATTCTCAACGTGACGCGGGCGCAGATTCGTCCCAATTTTGTCCTGAACCTGGCCGAAACCAAGCTGCGGCGGCAGCGGGCGCGCGATGTGGTGGAGAAGGCTTTTTTCCGCGCGCGTCGCGGCGAGATCATCGTGCGTGAGGGGGAGGTGGTGAGCGAGGGGGCGCGGCGCAAGATCGAGGCCCTCAACCGCGGGCATTGGGTTGGCATCACCCTGTTTCGCTCTTTTGGTCTGGCCGCGACATTGGCCTTTTTCCTCTGGCTTGGGCGCTGGTTTTTGTTGCACACCTCGCCGGCTTTTCCGCGTGACAAAAAGACGCTCTACATTTTGGGCACCATCCTTTTCGTCAGCGCTGTTTTATGCAATCTCACCCTCTACATCGGGCAGGGGTTGGCGGAGTTGTTCCATTGGTATCCGGCGGTGGTTCTTTACCTGCCGCCGGTGGCGTTGGGTTCGGCGCTGACTTCGCTGATCATCGGCGCGCGCGCGGCGTTGCCGGGCGGGGCGTTGATCATCGGCGCGCTGCTGGCGTTTTTGTCGTCGCTTGCCGCCAATGGTGGGCTGACCCTGTTCATCTACTACTTCATTGGTTCGATGGTCGGGGCTTTTACGCTGCGCAGTTGCCGGCGGCGTTTCGATGTGCTCGGATCGGGCTTGCGCATTGGTCTTGCGCAGGCGGTCGCCATGCCGTTGGTGGAGGCGGTGGCCGGCAACATGCTCAACTGGACCTGGCTAAACGGCATGAGCATCGCCCTGGCGAGTGGTCTGCTTGTCGGTTTGTTCGGGCTTGCCCTGATTCCGACCCTGGAGTGGATCTTTAACCTGACCACCGACTCGCGTCTGCTGGAATTGGCCTCTGGTGATCATCCGCTTTTGAAGCGGCTCTCCCTGCGCACGCCGGGGACTTACCACCACTCGGTGATGATGGGTAACCTTGCGGAGGCCGCGGCCGAGGCGATTGGCGCCAATCCGCTGATGGCGCGGGTGATGGCTCTTTATCACGACATCGGCAAGCTTTCCAAGCCGCACTATTTTGTTGAAAACCAGTCGGGGGAGAATCGTCATGACAACCTTTCGCCGTCGATGTCGGCGAAGATCATCATGGCGCATGTCAAGGATGGCGTGGAGATGGCACGCGAGTATCAGCTTGGCGGACCGATTTTGGAGGCGATCACGACGCATCAAGGGAACTCTCTGCTGCAATTTTTCTACAACAAGGCGGTGCGTGAGGCAAATCGGCGTGGGGAGGTGGTGGCGGAGTCGGAGTATCGCTATCCCGGTCCGAAGCCGCAGACGCGCGAGTCGGGGATTTTGATGTTGGCCGATTCGGTGGAGGCGGCGGCGCGGACGCTCAAGAATCCTTCTCCTTCCAAGATCCAGAGTCTGGTGCAGCGGATTGTCAACAACAAGATTGCCGACAATCAATTGGATGAATGCAAGCTTACCTTGAGCGAGATTGCCACCATCGAGGAGGCCTTTTGTCGGGTGTTGATTCTTGGTTTTTATCACCATCGTATTGCTTATCCGGATCCGATCAAGAAGGTGCCGCCGGGGGCGCATCGGGCGGGGTGAGTGGTGTGATGCGGATTCCAGGTTGTTTGTGGCGGGTAAGATGGGGTCCAGGGGGCTGGCTCCCTGGCGGGTCCAGGGCAGAGCCCTGGTGGGTCCAGGGCGAAGCCCTGGTGGGTCCAGGGCGAAGCCCTGGCGGGTCCAGGGTAGAGCCCTGGTGGGTCCAGGGCGAAGCCCTGGTGGGGTTCGGGGCGAAGCTCCGAGGTTTTTTTCTTTTCCGCCCCCCTTTCCCCGGGCGCATGTCGCATGTTTTTCGCGACATGCGCCCCCAGGGGGCGGGCCATTGCCGGGCGATTTTTGCGCCTTCCAGCAAAAATCGCCCGGCGGATTGCGGTCGTTTGGCGGATTGCGGTCGTTTGGCGGATTGCGGTCGTTTGGCAGATTGCAGGGCTACAGCCCGCAATCCCTGCCGGTGAGGGCTGCCTCGTGCCGACGCCGCGCCTGCGCATCACCTGCGATCACCCCGGCTGGACGAAGGCCCTGGTGCGCGTCGTGCGTCAGAGTGTCGTCGCCACGCTTGCCCATCTTGACGTGACCGCCGGCAAACAGACGCCGGAGGTGAGTCTGCTCCTCACCGGCGATGCGACGATCCAGACCCTGAACCGCGACTGGCGCGGGCTCGACAAACCGACCAACGTCCTCTCCTTTGCCCTGGAGGATGATGCCAGCGTGCTCCATCCGCCGCGGGTGCGGCCGCTGGGGGATGTGGTGCTTGCCTTCGAGACCCTGGTGCGCGAGGCGGAAGCGTACGGGTTGCCGCTTGCGGATCATGTGCGGCGGATGGGGGTGCATGGGGTGTTGCATTTATTGGGTTTTGACCATGAGCGGTCGGCGGCGGAGGCGGCACGGCAGGAGCGGGTGGAGAGCGAGATTCTTGACAGTATGGCATGAATATTGCAAATCATCGGGTGTCACATTTCCACCCCCCTTTTCCCGCCCCATCTCCGCAGGAGGCAGCCCGATGATCAAAAATGGTCAAGCACAACCCAACAACTGGTTTTGGCCCTTCATCGATCCGGCCGAGGAGGAGCTGCGGGCTTTCCTTTCCATTCGTGCCCTGGCAAAGGAACTCGACATCCCCGAGGACCTGGTACGGGCTTGGTGGCACGACCAGATGGCCACGGCCGTGGCCAATCCTTGTTCGTGAGATTTTGGAGACCATCCCGGGTTGGGGGGCTTCCGTGGCGTGTCGTTACGACCCGATCATCTGGGCGAGCCTCCGCGTCCTTGCGAAGCAAATTATCACAGGCGATGGCCCCGCTCCTGACCCGGGGGGCGTTGCTTATTGCTCCCGATTGGGGTACCGTCGGCAGGGCGGCGGATTTGCGGGGGTCCTGAGGACTTTGCTGTCGCATGGCCGCCTTCTCGGCCCGTTCCACCCTGTTTACGAGGTGTCGCATGAAACGATTGCTTTTTCTCTCCGCCGCCGCGCTTGCCTTCTCGGCCGCCCCGGCCCACGCCTTTGATTACATTAAATTTGCCAGCGAAAAGACCTTGAAATGTGCCCATCCCACCACCAGCGAGGTGGTGAAGACCGAGTTTGTCAATCCGCCAAAGGCGGAGGGCGGGGTGGAGACCGCGCGCGTGAAGGTCTTCTACAAGGGCTTGATGAAAAGCAACTCCATGACCATCGAGTACCGCATGATCGAGGCCAAGGAGGCCGGTCTTACCCTGGTAAGCGGCAAGGTTCTTGAGGACACCTCCGGCACCGGAACCAAATCCTGCCCGCACTTTGGGGCCTGGGAAGAGGCGAAGTGATCGCGTAACAGCCGGCGGGAGCGGAAGGAAAGCATCCGTCGACAATCAGGAGAGGGGGGGGGCGCCATCCGCGCCTCCCCCCCGCTGACGTCAGGGGAGGGTGGCCATGGAGTTTACGTGGAGTTCGTTCCTGTTGCGCCTGGTGGCGGCCTTCGCGATCGTCTTCAGTGTCTACAACCCGACCGGTTACTGTTATACCCAGTGGGCCCTTGAGTCCGGCCAGTCCAGCTTGCTCAAGTTGTTTGTTGGGGTCCTCCTGCTGATCGTCCTGCTTGTTTTTGGCAAGGCCACCCTGCAGTCAATGGGCAAGATCGGTATCGCCATCGCTGTTGTTTTCTTTGGTCTGTTTTTCGGATTGTTGGTCAAATACGGCCTGTTGGCGATCAGCAATACGGTGGTCAAGTACCTGATCCTGGTCGTTGTCAGCCTGGTACTGGCCGTCGGTGTCTCCTGGTCTTACATCTGGCGCCGCCTTACCGGGCAGGTGGATGTCGAGGAGGCGAAATAGGAGCGCCGCCCCCCGGGGAGTCCCCGGGGAATGGGGCGGGGTGGAGTCGCAACCCCCTGGATGCGAATGCACGGCCTGAACCCTGGGCTTGCCGGGCACGGGGTACCTTTCCCTGTCCGGGGGGCGCATCCTTTGCCGTGCCCGTTGGTCCAGGGCTCAAGCCCTGGTTGGATTTGGAGTGGAGCCCCGAGGTTTTCCGCCCCCCCGCCCGTGGGCGCGTTTCGCATGCTTTTTGTGACATGCGCCTACGGGGGCGGCAAGTGGACGGATTGCGAGTTGGTGCCTTTTCTCCCCCACGCCGTGGTGAGGGAGAAAAGGCTTGGAGATCAGAGCGTCGACTTGACCAGGTTCTTGGTGTAGCCGGCGCTGAAGGAGATGTCGAGACCTGCTCCCTCGGCGGTTTGCAGGGAGATTCCCGGGATGGCGTTGGCAGCCCCGGACATGCCCTTTGAGACATTCCAGGAGAGGCCGAGATCCGCACCGGCGCCCAAGGCGGCCGAAACCCCGAAACCGACCGATATCCCTTCGTTGTCATCGATGGTGCCTGGGCTCCAGTTGATACCGATGTTCGGCCCGGCTTCAGCACTGATTGTCGCGCCCAGGGTGCCGCCGGAGTAGGAGACGATGGCGTAGGTGTAACGCCCGCTGCTATCGGGTTGGAGATTCATCGCCAACGACAGGTTGGTCTGACCACCGACAAGCAGACCGGCTTCGATACCAACCAGGGGAATACCCCACGACGAATTGGTCACGTTGTTGGGGATGTTGGATCCGCTCTGGTTGGCCACCATGCCGAGCTTCGTGGCCAGGAACCGCATGTCCGTGGCCATCTGCGGGGTGATGGTCTTTGAGGAGACGGCGCGCTGGATCCGGTTGAAGGCCGCCTTGCCATCGGCGTCGAGGCTCTTCATCTTCGTGCGCAGGCTGGTGAGGGTGGCTTTGTTGTTGTTGATGAAATTCTGGCCGGTTTGCCGGAACAGGGCTTCGAGCGCGGCGGTGAGGGCTGATTTCAGCGTTGAAACAGCGGTGCTGTAGCCGGACTGGATGGCACTTGCGGCGGATGAATAGGCCGACTTGACCGACGAAGCAATGGTCGCCATCTCAGACTTGGCGATGTCAACGCTGGCGTTGGCCAGTTGGGTGGCCTTGGCGACGACGGCATTGACGGCCGAGGTCGTTGTTGCCGCGGCGGCCACGGCGTCATCGGCGGCATCCTTCACCCAGTCAGCGAGGTTGGAGAAGGTTTTCTCCGCCCGACAAACCAGGTTCCAGGTGCTGCAATGCCGGTGGGCATTCCAGGTGTTGGACCAGATCGGGGCCATGCTTGTGTTGTAGATGACCAGGTTCTTGTCCTTCTGCATGACCAGGAAGGCGCCCGGGTTGCCGGCGGTGCCCGATGACCATTTGGCGGTGCTGTTCTGATAGATGACCAGGTTGCCATCCGTCTGCATGATCAGCTTGTTGGCTCCCGAATTGTTGGTACCGGTGGCCCACTCCGCGCCCCAGGAGCTGTTGTAGATGACAAAGTTGCCATCCGACTGGAAAACCGCATAGTAGGTGCCGTTGCCACCCGACACGAAGCAATTGGCGGCACTACCGCACTTCTTTTCCGGTCCGCCGGTCAGCACGCCGCCGGACGGGAGAATCCCATCCGCCTTGGTGTTCGAGGCCCAGACGATCGAACTGCCCTGCACGATGGTCAGGTTGCCATCGGTCCAAAGTTTGAGATAGGCACCGCTCTTGCCGGCGGTGTTGCTTGCCCAGACGGCGGAGGTACCGTTGTAGATGACCAGGTTGCCATCCGGCTGCATGACGATGCGATCGCTCGTCTTGCCGGAGGTGTTGGAGGCCCAGGTCGAACGCTTGAACTTCAGATCGTAAAGGACAAAGTTGCCATCATCCTGGAACGTCGCCATGTAGTTGTTGTCCGCCGAGACCACCGCCTGGCCCTTGCCCAGCATGGTTCCTGACGGCAGGGTGTCCGCCGCCTGCGCGGCAACCGAAAGAAAGCTTGCAATAACAATCAGAAAACCGACCAAAAGCCCGGCATGCCTCCCGACGCGTAAACGACGCGCGGGATTTTCCTGGCGCTGCGAAAAAAAGTGTTTCATTTCCCACTCTCCTGTTTGAATGGCCGCTGTGAACATCCCGGAACCGGCTAGATTGCGTTCATGACCACACCTCCTTGAGCGATTGCAAGGTTGACGCGCCCTCGCCCCCACGCCATTCGCCATGGTGGGGGCGAGAAGGCTTGAAGATCAGAACGTTCCCGTGACCAGGTTTTTGGTGTAACCGGCGCTGAAGGAGACATCGATATCGCTTCCGTCGGCACTTTGCAGAGAGACCCCCGGGATGGCATTGGCAGCCCCGGACATGCCCTTGGACACGTTCCAGGAGAGGCCCAGACTCGCACCAACGCCCAGGGCACCCGACACCCCGAAGCCGACCGACCACCCTTCGTTGTCACTGATGGTGCCCGGGCTCCAGTTGATACCGATGTTCGGCCCGGCTTCGGCGCCAATTGTCGCGCCCAAGGTGCCGCCGGAGTAGGAGACGATGGCGTAGGTGTAACGCCCGCTGCTGTCAGGCTGGATGTTCATCGCCAACGACAGGTTGGTCTGACCACCAACAAGCAGACCGGCATCGACACCAACCAGGGGAATACCCCACGACGAATTGGTCACGTTGTTGGGAATGTTGGATCCGGTCTGGTTGGCCACCATGCCGAGCTTCGTGGCCAGGAACCGCATGTCCGTGGCCATCTGCGGGGTGATGGTCTTCGAGGAGACGGCGCGTTGGATCCGGTTGAAGGCCGCCTTGCCATCGGTGTCGAGGCTCTTCATCTTTGTGCGCAAGCTGGTGAGGGTGGATTTGCTGCCGTTGATGAAATTTTGGCCAGCCTGCCGGAACAGGGCTTCGAGCGCGGCATTCCAGGCCGCTTTCAGCGCCGCAACAGAGGCGTTGTAACCGGACTGGATGGCACCCGCGGAGGCCGAATAGGCCGACTTGACCGACGTGGCGATGGTGGCCATCTCGGACTTGGCGATGTCGACGCTGGCGTTGGCCAGTTGGGTGGCCTTGGCGACGACGGCATTGACGGCCGAGGTTGTTGTCGCCGCGGCAGCCGCGGCATCACTGGCGGCATCCTTCACCCAGTCGGCAAGGTTGGAGAAGGTTTTCTGCGCCCGACAGGAGAGGTTCCAGGTGCTGCAGTGCGGTTTGCTGTTCCAGGTGTTCGACCAGATCGGGGCCATGCTTGTGTTGTACATGACCAGATTTTTGTCCTTCTGCATGACCAGGAAGGCACCCGGGTTGCCGACGGTGTTCGATGCCCATTTGGGCGTATTGTTCTGGTAAAGGACCAGGTTGCCATCCGCCTGCATGATCAGCTTGTTGGCGCCCGAACGGTTGGTACCGGTGGCCCACTCCGCGCCCCAGGAGCTGTTGTAGATGACAAAGTTGCCATCCGACTGGAAGACCGCGTAGTAGGTGCCGTTGCCGCCCGACACGAAGCAATTGGCGGCGCTGTTGCACTGTTTCTCGGGTCCTCCGGTCAGCACGCCACCGGACGGGAGGATGCCATCGGCCTTGGTGTTGGTCGCCCAGACGGTCGCGCTGCCCTGCACCATGATCAGGTTGCCATCGGTCCCGAGCTTGAGATAGGCACCGCCCTTGCCGGCGGTGTTGCTCGCCCAGACGGCGGAGGTGCCATTGTAAATGACCAGGTTGCCGTCCGACTGCATGACGATGCGATCGCTCGTCTTGCCGGAGGTGTTGGAGGCCCAGGTCGGACGCTTGAACTTCAGATCGTAAAGGACAAAGTTGCCATCATCCTGGAACGCCGCCATGTAGTTGTTGTCGGCGGAGACCACTGCCTGGCCCTTGCCCAGCATCGTCCCTGACGGCAGGGTGTCCGCCGCCTGCGCGGCAACCGAGAAAAAACCCGCGACAGCCGCCAGAAGGCCCGTCAGGAGCCTGGCACGGCCCCGGGTGTCTGGAAACCCTGTAAGAGCAGATCCGCGATGCAAAATAAAGCGTTTGATCTTCCCACCCTCCTGCCCGGATTGATGTTGTAAACACCCCGGAACCGATTCGATTGTACGCATGATGATCCCCCCTTGAATGGACTCCTCCCAAAGGGCCGACGCCCCCGCAACCTCTCCTTCGTACGTGCCCGCGTGTCCCTCACACTGGGTTTTAAGGGTAGGCGGACCATGAAACTTGAAGGCGAACGAAAAAATAACCCCTCCGGGCGCGCCCCGAATAGGTGACGCGCCTGCCTGTGCAACAAAATCCGCGGTCGGGGCAACGCGCAGCTGTTGCGTCAGGCGCACCTTTAAGCGCCACGCATCCGCCCGCGAGCCCATCGGGCAACACCGAAGCCGTCGCCGGCGTGCCCCTGGACGCAAAACACCGCCACCGACGGTGGATCACCGCCGGTTGAAATCCGTGCCTGCCTTGTTGTCAGACGCGCGGTCCTGCCAGGCTCTCGCTTGCGCGGCGCACACGTGCTGGCCACGACTGACAACTGAAAATCCCGTGACAGAAGACCACCGCACTGGCGGCTTCCCCCCATGCGTCCCGCCCGCGCCAAGCGATCGATCCCACCCGTCGCTGGCACACAACTGCTTGCGTGGTCATCTCAATATGAAACCGAGAGGGACCTCTCGCGATGGCAGGTGTGGGAAACCGCGCCCAGTCACAACCCAGGTACCCGGACGCGCCCCACCAACACGCACAACCGAACCGGCGGGAGGTCATGCCGCCTTGGCATCACCCCCCCCCTCAAGTTCCTCTGCGACCAACCCTAGCAGATCTTGACAGCCAATGTCGAGAACTTTCTCTGGCATCGCCTCTCCCCCCGATCCCATCGCGCCTTTTTTCCTTTTTGCGCACGACCAGGCCGCCGCGATTGGAACCGAAGGGGAGGGGGCGGCGATGCCGCCCGGATGCTAGCCTTCGAGCTCCTTCATGGTCAGCTTGACGCGACCCTGACGATCGATGTCGAGAACCTTTACCCGCACCGTGTCCCCTTCCTTGACCACATCGGTCACCTTTTGGACGCGGCGGTTGGCCAGCTGCGAGATGTGCACCAGGCCATCCTTGTTCGGCAGGATGTTGACGAAGGCACCAAAATCGGTGATGCGCACCACCTTGCCGGTGTAGATCTCCCCCTTGACCACGTCGGCAACAATGCGCCGAATGATGTTTTCGGCATTCTGCGCACTTTCGCCGTCGGAGGAGGCGATGCTGATGGTGCCGTCATCCTCGATGTCGATTTGGCAACCGGTCTCCTCGGTGATGCCACGAATCACCTTGCCGCCGGAACCGATGACATCGCGGATCTTGTCCGGATCAATCTTGATGGTGAAAATGCGCGGGGCGTACGTTGAAAGCTCCGAACGCGGGGCGGTGAGGGATTTGTCCATCTCCGCGAGGATGTGCAGCCTTCCTTCGCGCGCCTGGCGCAGGGCGACGGCCATGATTTCGCGGTTGATGCCGGTGATCTTGATATCCATCTGCAAGGCGGTGATGCCGCGCGCGTTGCCGGCCACCTTGAAATCCATGTCGCCCAGGTGATCCTCGTCACCCATGATGTCGGAAAGGACGGCAAAACGATCCCCCTCCTTGACCAGACCCATGGCGATGCCGGCCACCGTCTCCTTGATTGGCACGCCGGCATCCATCATCGACAGCACCGAGCCGCACACCGTTGCCATCGACGAGGAGCCGTTGGACTCAGTGATCTCGGAGATGACGCGGATGGTGTAGGGAAACTCCTCCGACGTTGGCAGAACGGCGGCCAGGGCGCGTGTCGCCAGCTTGCCGTGGCCGATCTCACGCCGACCGGGGGCACCGAGACGACCGGTTTCGCCGACGCTGTAGGGGGGGAAGGTGTAGTTGAGGTAGAAGCTGTCGCGCGCCTCGCCATCGAGGCTTTCGACGATCTGCTCATCGCGGCCGGTGCCCAAGGTGACCACCGACACTGCCTGGGTTTCGCCGCGGGTGAAGAGGGCCGAGCCATGCGTGCGCGGCAGAAAGCCAACCTCGCAGACGATCGGGCGCACATCGGCCAGACCCCGACCATCGATGCGTTGACCGGTGGCGAGGATCTGCTCGCGCACCACCTCGGCCTCCAGGTGCTTGAACAACCCCTTGACCTCCTCGCCGCGGTCGCCAACCTGCCCGTCGGCGCCGGGGGTGGCGGCCAGACGTGCAATCGCCTGCTCGCGCACCCGGCCCACCGCCTCCTGGCGCTTGAGCTTTTCGCGCACGCCATAGGCGCTGCGCAGGTCGGGCAGAAAGCCGCCACGAACCTGGGCGAGCAGGGTGGCGTCGTCAGTGGTCTCCTTCACCGGCCAGCGCGGTTTGCCGCATTCGGCGGCAAGTTCGCGGATGGCGGCGATCAGGGGCTGAAAACCGGCAAAGCCGAACATCACCGCGTCGAGCATCTGCTCCTCGGTGAGGAACTTCACCTCCGATTCGACCATGGTCACGGCGTCGGCGCTGCCGGCGACCACCAGGTCGAGGCGACTCTCAAGCATTTGTTCGCGCGTCGGGTTGAGGACGAAGGCGTCGTTGATGAAGGCGACGCGCGCACCACCAATCGGGCCATCGAACGGAATGCCGGAAATGGCCAACGCCGCCGACGCCCCGGCCATCGCCGGGATGTCCGGCGAATGGATGCCATCGTAGGACATCACGGTGGCCACCACCTGGGTGTCGTTGCGATACCCTTTCGGGAAGAGGGGGCGCAACGGGCGGTCGATCAGGCGCGAGGTGAGGATTTCACGTTCCGACGGGCGGGTTTCGCGCTTGATGAACCCGCCAGGAATACGCCCAGCGGCCCAGTATTTCTCCTGATAGTGGACGCCGAGCGGGAAATAATCCATGCCGGGCCGTTCACTTTTTTCGGCGGTGGCGGTTACCAGGACCACGGTCTCGCCGTAGGTCACAAGCACAGCGCCATCAGCCTGGCGGGCGATCCGCCCGGTCTCCAGGGTCAAGGTCCCCGGGCCAAACGGGAGACTTTTTCGATGTATGTCGAACATATCTATGGGTATCCAGAAAGGTTGGTCGTGAAGGGGGGGCACCCGGACACCGGATCGACACTCCGGCCTGTTGGCCGCCGTCGCGTTCCCGTCGTATCAGGCCGATACCACCGGGATGCGCGCCTTTGGCGCCTGGCGTCCGACTTCGATCCGGGCGGGGGCTACTTGCGCAGGTTCAGGCGCTGAATGAGGCTCTGATAGCGGGCAAGTTCCTGTTCTTGCACATAAGCCAGGAGGCGCCGCCGCAATCCCACCATCTTCAACAAACCTCGCCGGGAGTGATGGTCCTTATGGTTGACGCGCAAATGCTCGGTCAGATTGTTGATTCTTTCGGTCAGGAGGGCCACCTGGACCTCGGGCGAGCCGGTGTCTCCCTCCTTGGTGGCAAACTGGCCAATGAGTTCCTTCTTGCGTTCCGGGGTGATCGACATCGTCTCTCTCCTTGTCATCGGGTTCGGGTGGTCATCACGCCTTGGGCGCCGTGCTGTCGGGAGAGGCGGTCTGAAAGAGACGTTGCGGCCGGCAGAGGCGCTCGTTTGCGTCGGCAGTCACCGCATCCAGGGTGCCGATGGCCGCAAACGTGCCCTCTGGCGTCAACAATCGCACGGGCCCGGCCGGAAGATGATCCGCCGCAACCCTGACCGCCTGCCCGTTTTGAATTCGGCGCCAGGCATCTGCCGACAATCGCAGTACCGGGATGTCGTCCAGTACCCGATCGACGGGCAGCAATAGGGTGTGCAGGTGTCCGGCCGCAACGCGCTCGGCGAGCTGGTCGAGGGAGACACCCTCCTGCATGGTAAACCCCAAACTCTCGGTGCGCAACAAACGTTCCAAATGACCCAGAGCGCCGACGTGACGTGCCAGGTCGCGGGCGAGGGCGCGCATGTAGGTTCCCTTGCCGCAGTGCACGTCGAGCACGGCCAGACCATCGGTGCAGGATTTCAGTTCCAGGTGGTGGATGGTCACCGTGCGCGCGGGCATCACCACCTCTTCGCCGCGCCGCGCGCGGGCATAGGCACGCTCGCCAGCGATGTGCAGCGCTGAATAGACCGGCGGAACCTGCTCGATCTTCCCGCAAAAGTGCGGCAGGGCCTGAGCCAGGGTTTCGGCGTCGGGGCGGCGGTCGTTTTCGGCCGTCACCGCCCCCTCGCGATCACCGGTATCGGTTTCACGACCGAAGCGAATCCAGCAGCGATATTTTTTGTCCCCGTTCAAGGCGACGGCGAGGGTTTTGGTCGCCTCGCCCAGGGCCACCGGCAGCACCCCTTCGGCGAAGGGGTCGAGCGTTCCCCCGTGGCCGGCCTTGGCGGCACCCGTGAGGCGACGCGCGGCGTTGGTGGCGGCAAACGAGCTGACGCCGGCGGATTTGTTGATCACCAGCCAGCCGCTTGGGCCGGATTTTTTCTCTTTTTTGCTCATAACGGGGGATCGAGGATGGCGCTCGCAGCCATCTTTGCAAGCGCCATCCATCTTGATTTGGAATCGAAATCAGAGAGTAACCACGACCCCGACGCGCTCTTGGCCCCACGGTTCGATTGAGCTCTCCCCCACCACCCCCCCGCGCGCGCCTGCAACGCGCGACATCGGGAGTGAGCAGCAAAGTTGCGCAAAAGAGGAAAAAACCGCCCTGACGGCCAGCTATGGAGCTGATTACGCCGGGAGCAGAGGCCGGTTTTGGCTTTCGCCAAGCCGATCGTATATGTGGTCCAAGGCCGAGTTGGTCGTCGCAAAAATATTGGCCTCGCCACCGGTCAGGTCGAACAGACCGGTGTTCCTCATGACATCGAGCACCTGCTTTTTCAAGCCGGAGAAGACGATGGTCAGGTTGGTGCCGTGAAAACGCTCGACCAGGTGGTGCAACACCTCCTCGCCGGAAGCATCAAGCTGGTTGATGCCATCGCCGACGACAAGAATGTAGGAGGCCTTGGGGTTGCTGGCAATGGCCGCGAGCACGGTATCCTCAAAATAGGAGACATTGGCAAAGAAAAGCTGGCCATCAAAGCGGATGACGATGATGCGCTCATCGGTGGGCAAATGGGGATGAACCTTGAGATCGCGCAGGGTCCCATCCGGATAGCGTCCCAACAGGGCCACACGCGGCCGCATGGAGCGAAACAGGTAGAAAAACAACGACAAGGCAGCACCGAGCAAAATACCGTGATCCAGGTGGGGGGCAAAGGCCAAGGTAGAGGCAAAGGTGACAAGGGCGGCAATACCGTCGTGGCGGTTGGCATCCCAGGCGTGACGGATGGCACGAAAATGAATCAAACCCACCACCGCCATCATGATCACCGCCGCAAGCACCGACTGCGGCAGATAGTACAGGAGGGGGGTTAGAAACATCAGCGTGATCAACACGGTCACAGCGGTGATGATGGAGGAGAGCCCGCTTCTGGCCCCGGCATTCAGGTTGACCGCCGAACGCGAAAAAGAGCCTGAGGTGGGGTAGGATTGCCCAAGGCTGCCCAAAATATTGGCCAAACCCTGTCCGATCAACTCCTGGTTGGGATCGAGGCGATTGCGGGTTTGCGCCGCCATCGCTTTGGCAATGGAGACCGCCTCCATGAACCCGACCAGCGAAATCACCAGCGCACTCGGCAGGAGCAGCAGCAACCGCTCTCCGGTCACGGCCGGCAGCGACAAGACCGGCAAACCGGGCGGAATCGCTCCGACCACCGCCCCGCCCATGCCTTTAAAATCAATCGCCCAACTCACCAGCGTGGCCAGGGCGACGGCAATAAGAACGTTGGGCAGGGCAGGCCGGCGACGCTTGAGTTGCCACATCAGGGTGAAGGCAACAACACCGAACAACAAACTGGGAAGATGGGTATGGGGAATCTGCAACAAGACGTTCCAAATATCCTTGACGAACATCTCACTGCGTCCCATGGGCACGCCGATGGTCTTGGAGATCTGTGACAGGCCAATGATGATGGCGGCGGCGTTGGTAAAGCCGACAATCACCGGGTGGGAAAGAAAATTAACCACCACCCCCAGTTTCAGCACGCCAAGCAGGAGCTGAACCATCCCTACCATCAAAGTCAAAAGGATTGCCAGCTCCACAAACTGCGGGGTGCGCACCTCGGCGTAGGCCACCAGCGTCGAGGCGGTCAGCAGGGAAACCACGGCCACCGGGCCGGTCGCAAGCTGTCTGGACGAACCGAACAAAGCCCCAATCACCACCGGCAAAAATGACGCATAAAGGCCATAGTGCGGCGGCAAACCCGCAAGTTGCGCATAAGCCATGGATTGAGGGATCAGCACCATCGCCACGGTGATGCCGGCAACAAGATCGGCCCGTACATCCACGCCGCGCATGGGAAACCAGCCAAGAAAGGGCAACATCTTTCGCATTGATGCGGGCAACACCATGGATCTCCGTATCGTCAAACAGGCAGTGAACAAAAACCCAATCACGCGGCCCAGAGTGTAGCGCATCCCCCTTCGTTTACACAAGTTTACATGAGCTCGCCGCCATCCACGATCGCGGCCAACCCATGGGCCCGGAGAGGGGTTGGATGGTGCCAGAATGGGACATCGTGTTGGCGTGGATTATTTATATTATTGTGTATAATCACACTGATTTTTTTGGTCCATTTTAGAATCATGGATCGAAGAATATAACTAAACAGAAGCCATGTCACCCGCCCGCATGGTTTCGATTAACTATTTTTTAAAATATAACCAACTCAATTTACAGCCGCCTGGCCGCCGCGTCGTCTGTTTTATATTGTTGTTAATGATGCGTTTATTTGATGGTTCTCCGCATCCAGAGCCCCCGGATTGGGCCTGAATTTCTGGATGGGCCGATAAAATTCAGTTTCGTCGATTATTGTAGTGTGATACGTTGCCGTCCAAGATTGTTACAGATTGTGAATATTATAATATAAGATTCAGGGTGGATTCCCGCCGACTCGTGATTCCAGTTTGCACGCGACGCGAAAACGAGGCAGCGAGGAGGAGGTGACGAGGCAGTGGGTCGCGGGTACGGCGAGGAGGCGATGGCGAAGTCAGCGAAGTTATCGCCATGAATGCAAATTGGAATGAGCCCGTGGTCGATCATCGCGAGGAGGCGCAGGGGGAGATATATGAGCATAACCTGGGGGCGGGAGAGCGCGGCGCGGCTGGGTATGAGCCGCAGGGAGTTTCTTGGCTTTTGCACGGCGATGGCGGCGTCGATGGGGTTGTCGGCGGTGGCCGGCGAGGCGATGGCGGAGGCGATCCTCGCCCCACGCCGGCCGGCGGTCATTTGGCTTGCCTTGCAGGAGTGTACCGGCTGCACCGAGTCGATGTTGCGCGCCGAACATCCGACGTTGGAGAAGTTGATCCTTGAGATCATTTCCCTCGACTACAACGAGGCACTGATGGCCGGTGCCGGGCATCAGGCCGAGGCCGCCCGCCGCGCCTCAATGGCCGCCAACCATGGCAAGTATGTTTTGGTGCTGGAGGGGGCGATTCCGGAGAAGGATGGCGGCATCTACTGCAAGATTGGCGGCCAGACCGCCAAGGCGATGGTGCTGGAGGCGGCGGCGGGGGCGGCGGCGGTGATTGCCATCGGCAGCTGTGCCTCCTGGGGCGGCATGCCCTCGACTCCGCCCAATCCGACCGGTTGCGTTGGGGCTCCGAGCATCATCAAGGACAAGCCGGTGGTGACCATCCCGGGCTGTCCGCCCAATCCCTACAATTTTCTCTCCACCGTTGTTCATTTCCTGACCTTCGGCAAGCTGCCGGAGTTGGATCACCTCGGTCGTCCGAAGTTTGCCTACTCGCGCCTGATCCACGAAAACTGTGAGCGCCGTGCCCACTTTGATAACGGTCGCTTTGCCATGGAGTTTGGCGATGCCGGGCATCGTGCCGGTTATTGCCTCTATCGGCTGGGGTGCAAGGGGCCGGAGACCTATGCCAACTGCCCCTCGATCCTGTTTGGTGATGTCGGCAGTGGCAGCTGGCCGGTCGGGACTGGTCACCCCTGCATCGGCTGCACCGAACAGCACGTCGGCTTTGAAAAGCCGATCCATGCCCTGGCCGCCCTCGCCGGACAGACGCCGCCGGCGACCTATCCGCGCATCGTCGAGGAGCAAGGCCAGGGGGCAACGCTTGCCTCGGCCGGGGTACTCGTGGCGGTCGCTGCTGCTGCCGCCGGTGGTGGTGGCATGGTCATGCACAACATCGGCAAACGCGAGGCCGAGTCCGAGCGCGACACCCGGCGGGAGGAGGGAAAATGACCAGCACGCGCCGGGAGTTTCTCCGCGACACCCTTGTCGGCGGTGGAAGTGCCCTGGCGGCCGGACTCCTGCCCGCCATCGCCAGTGGACGTGACAATCTGCCGCGCATCCCGACCGCCCGCGGGCTGCTCTACGACTCCACCCTTTGCATCGGCTGCAAGGCCTGCATGGCCGCCTGCAAGCAGGCCAACGACCTGCCGCCGGAACATACCCTCGCCGAACCCTATTGGGACACCCCGCTCGACCTTTCGGGCAAAACCAAGACCGTCATCAAGATGTATCGGGATGGCACGGCGGCGGTGAAGGATCGCGAAGTCGATGGCTTTGCCTTCATCAAGGCCTCGTGCATGCACTGCGTCGACCCTTCGTGCGTTTCGGTCTGTCCGGTGTCGGCGATGCGCAAGGATCCCGGCTCGGGTATCGTCACCAACAATCCCGATGTCTGCATCGGCTGTCGTTACTGCGTGGCGGCCTGTCCGTTCAAGGTGCCGCGCTTCGAGTATGACACCCCCTTTCCCCGCATCAAAAAGTGCGAGCTGTGCGAACATCGCATGGCCAAGGGGCATTATGCCGCCTGTGCCGCGGTGTGCCCGACCGGGGCGACTCTCTACGGTCAGGTGGAGGATCTGCTGCGCGAGGCCAAACGTCGTCTGTCCCTGTCGCCGGGGGAGGAGACCCGTTTCCCGCGCGGTGAACTTGGCGGTGCCGACCACGATGTCAGGGCCCACACCGCGCGTTATGTTCCCCAGATCTACGGCGAGAGCGAAATGGGTGGCACGCAGATGATCTTTCTCGCCGGGGTTCCTTTTGCCAAGTTGGGCTATCGGCCCTTGCCCACGCGTTCTTACGCGAGCGTCTCGGAAACTTTGCAACATTCCCTTTACGAAGGGATGGTGATGCCGATTGCCGCCCTGGCCGGGTTGTCGTTTCTCGCCTATCGCAGCCGCGTCAACCACACCCTTCTCGACGAGGAGGATCAACCGGAGCCGGCGGGAGAGCAGCCATGACCCCTTTTTCTTCTCCGCGTGTTTTGCGCCCGAGTGGCGAGCACTCGCCGGTGGGTGGGCGTCTGCTTACCCCGGTCACCGCCGTGCTCGGACTTCTCGGCCTGGTCTCGCTGTTCATCCTGGCGGTGCGCCTTGTTTACGGTCTCGGCGCGGTGACCAACATCAACGACGGCTACACCTGGGGCACCTGGATCGTTCTCGACGTGATGGTCGGCACCGCCTTTGCCTGTGGCGGCTACGCCATGACCGTGCTCGTCTACATCAACAACAACTGGGAGTATCACCCGCTGGTGCGGCCGGCCCTGCTGACGAGTGTCTTTGGCTACACCCTCGGCGGTGTAGCGATCTTCGTCGATGTCGGCCGCTATTGGAACGGCTGGGCGGTCTTCCACCCGGCGTATGCCCAACCCAACTCGGTGATGTGGGAGGTGGCGCTCTGCATCACCCTCTATGTCGGGGTGATGTGGCTGGAGTTCACGCCGGCGATCCTGGAAAAAGCCGGAAAGATCATCTGGTTGCGGCGCACGCGCAAGATCATGTTCATCCTGCTCGCCTTTGCCGTGCTGCTGCCAAGCATGCACCAATCGGGTCTGGGCATGGTGCTCGTTGCCTTCGGCGATCACATCCACCCCTTGTGGCAGACCAACTATCTGCCCCTGCTCTTTCTGCTCACCGCCATCGCCATGGGGTTCGCAGTGGTGGTGTTCGAGTCCTACCTGACCAGCCACGGCTTTCGCCGACCGATGGAGACGCCACTGCTCGCCAACATGTCGCAGGTGATGGTGACGCTGCTGGTGATTTTCCTCTGCGTGCGCTTGGGCGATGTCGCTGCCCGCCACCAGTTTCATCGCGCCCTGGAGTTGAATCTGCAAGCCTTCTGCTTCTGGTGCGAGGTCATCCTCTTCCTCGCCCCGCTGCTCATGTTGATGAAACCGGCCAATCGCAATCGGCCGCGTCTGTTGTTCTATGCCGCCCTTTGTCTGCTGCAGGGTGGGGCGCTCTATCGCCTCGACGCCTATCTGATCGGCTACGAGCAGGTGCCGGGGTGGCATTACTTCCCGTCGGTGCCGGAGATCCTGGCCACGTTGGGTCTGGTCTCGCTGGAGGTGCTTGGGTTTATCGTGCTCTCCAAGGTGTTGCCGGTGTTGCCGGCGCCGCACGGAGTGGCCCATGTCAACGGCAGGTAGGGATTCTTGAATTCAAAGGGTCACGAGTCGGCGTCAAGCCTTTGAAAACCTGCAATCCACCCGGCGATTTTTGCTGGAAAACGCAAAAATCGTCAGGCAATAGCCGCCCCTTAAGGGCGCATTTCGCGAAAAGCACGCGAAATGCGCCCGTGGGTAGGGGGGGCGGGGAAAAGAAGAAAAGAAGAAAAAAAGAGGAAAAAAACCTCGGGGCTTCGCCCCGAACCCCACCAGGGGGCAGGCGGAGCCTCCCCCTGGACCCCCAACCACTTTTAATAACAAAAACAATCTTATGCACCCCACGCTATGGGGCTGCCTTATCCGATAAGGAGCACGCGATCATGACCAGAATCACCATCGACCCCATCACCCGCATCGAAGGTCACCTGCGCATCGATTGCGAGATCGACAACGGCCACGTCACCAAGGCCTGGGCCTCCGGACAGATGTGGCGCGGGGTCGAGCAGATCCTGCGCGGCCGCGACCCGCGCGACGCCTGGACCATCACCCAACGCATCTGCGGCGTCTGCACGACGGTGCACGCCATCGCCTCGGTGCGCGCGGTGGAAAATGCCCTCAACCTTGAAATTCCCCTCAATGCCCAATACATCCGCAACATGATCGTCGCCGCGCACGCGATCCACGATCACATCGTTCACTTCTACCACCTGTCGGCGCTCGACTGGGTCGACATCGTCTCCGCCCTGCGCGCCGACCCGGCCAAGGCCTCGGCGCTGGCCGAAGGGCTCTCCGCCTGGCCGCGCAACAGTCGCCATGAATTCGCCGCCGTGCAGGAACGACTGCAACGCTTTGTCGGTGGCGGTCAACTGGGGGTGTTCGCCAACGGCTACTGGGGACACCCGGCGATGAAACTGGCGCCAGAGGTCAATCTCCTGGCCGCCGCGCATTACTTACAGGCGCTCGAAATCCAGCGCAAGGCGAACAAGATCGTCGGTGCCCTTGGGAGTAAAACCCCGCATATCCAGAACCTGGCCGTCGGCGGGGTGACCAACCCGATCGCCCTCGACAGCCAATCGGTGCTGTCGATGGAGCGGCTGCTGATGATCAAGGCGCACATCGATGAACTGGCCGCGTTCGTCAATCAGGTCTATCTCGTTGATGTTTGTGCCATTGGTGCCTTCTATGCCGACTGGACGGCACACGGCAAGGGGGTGGTTGATTATCTGTGCGTGCCGGACATGCCGCTCGATACCCGTGGCGAAACCTTTGCCATGCCTGGGGGGTATATCCCCGGCGGCGATGTCGCCGCCTATCACCCGATCCGTGGTTTTCATGACCCCTACTTCCGCGAGGGGGTGGCCGAGAGCGTCAAGCACGCCTGGTATCAGGGGGATGGCAAGCCCCTGCACCCCTATCGTGGCGAAACCGTGCCCAATTACACCGATTTTGTCGACAATGGCCGCTACTCCTGGGTCAAGGCGCCGACCTTTTATGGCAAGCCGGCGCAGGTGGGGCCGTTGGCAGCGGTATTGTGTGGGGTGGCGGCCGGACATGCGCCGACGGTGCGGCATTTCAACCGGGTGGTGGAGACGGTTGGCGCGTTGGCCAAGCAGAAGATTCCCCTTGCCGCGTTGCACTCGACCATCGGCCGGCATGCGGCGCGCGCCGTGCGCTGCGCGGTGATGGTGGAAAATTTGACCCACAATTGGCAGTTGCTCGTGGATAACCTCGCCAAGGGGGATCTGACCACCTGCAACAAGCCCTCCTTCCCGGCCGGGGAGATCACCGGTGTTGGTTTCCACGAGGCGCCGCGCGGGGTGTTGTCGCACTGGGTGGTGATTCGTGATGGCAAGATTGCCAATTATCAGGCGGTGGTGCCCACCACCTGGAACGCCGCCCCGCGCAATGACAACGACGAACCCGGCCCCTACGAATCGGCCCTGGTCAACACGCCGGTGGCCAATCCCGAACAACCATTGGAGGTGTTGCGGACGGTGCATTCGTTTGACCCGTGTCTGGCGTGTGCCATTCACCTGGTCGACAAGCGTGACGGTCGCGTGCTTGGTATCGGGCGTTCGTGACACAGGCGGCGGGGTTGAATGCCCAGGAGGGTGATGTGTCCACGCCGCGACTACTGGTCGTCGGGTTCGGCAACATCTTGCTCGGTGACGAGGGGATCGGGGTACGGGCGATCGAGGCGTTGCAGGCGAGCGGGTTTGTCGACCCGCGGGTGACGTTCATCGATGGCGGTACCTCGGCGATGGATCTGCTCGATACCCTGGCCGGGGTCGATGCCCTGGTGTTGATCGATGCCGTGCGCAGTGGTCTGGCACCGGGGGAGATTGTGCGTTATGCCGATGCCGCGGTACCGGTGGCGTTGCGCATGCGCGCCTCCTCGCACCAGGCGGGCATCGCCGAGGTTCTCGCCAGTCTGGTTTTGATGGAGCAGGCACCAGGGGTTGTTGTGTTGATCGGGGTTGAACCGCTCGTGCTGGAGATGGGGCTGACGCTCTCGCCGCCGGTTGCCGCGGCGTTGCCGGGTCTGGTCACGATGGTGCTTGAGGAGATCCGGCGGTTGTTGCCTTGAAGCCGGTTTGCGGGGACATCATTGAAAATGGGGGTCGGAGAGGGAGGCGCTGGGGAGAAAAGCCTCCCGGTCCCCATTTCTCATCGCCACGGATCATTCCCATTCCAGATCAAGATGGCAACGAGGCTTGCAACGCTGGGTACGGCGAGGAGCGAACAAGGCAGCCAACGGTGTTGCCGCTTGATGTGGGGTTGGAATAACCTGGGATCCGCATGAATGCGGGTTGGTCAATGCCCACCCAGATAGGCTTGCCGCACATGACCATCGGCGAGCAAATCCGCCGCCACTCCCTCCATCTGGATGCGCCCATTGACCAGCACATAACCGCGATCGGCGATGCGCAGGGCCTGATTGGCGTTCTGTTCGACGAGAAAGATCGTCGTCCCCTCGGCGGCAATCCGCCGCAAAACGGCAAAAAGCTGGCGAATGAGCAGCGGCGCCAACCCCAGACTCGGTTCGTCAAGCAACAACAAGCGTGGCCGACTCATCAAGGCGCGACCGATCGCCAACATCTGCTGCTCGCCCCCGGAAAGCGTCCCGGCCCGCTGCCGATGCCGCTCCCACAGACGTGGAAACAGACTTCGCACATGCTCCAGAAGCGCCGCGCGCAACCCGGGATCCTCCTGCTCGCGCGCGGTCAGCGGCGTGATCCCCAAAATCAGGTTCTCCTCGACGGTCATCGCCGGGAAAATGCGCCGCCCCTCCGGCACCTGGGCAATCCCCAACCGGGCGATGCGATGCGTTGGCAACGCGGTCATCTCCTGCCCGGAAAAGAGGATTCGCCCCGCCGTCGCCCGCGGCTGACCAAAAAGGGTCATAAGCAAGGTCGACTTGCCGGCGCCATTGGCCCCGATCAGGGTGACAATCTCCCCGCGATCGACATGCAGCGTCACATCGTGCAGCACCGGCACCGCGCCATAGGCGGCCCGCACCCCTTCCAGAACCAACAGGCGTCTCTCCTCCGCATTCATGGTGGACAGGCCTCGATATCGGCCACGCTCGGGTCGATGATCAACGGCGGTCGTGGCTTCGGCGGAACCGGCGGCAGACTGGAGACCGGCACCACCTCCTCCCTCAATCCCCCCCCCGACGCCCCATCAACCGGTTCCGCCACTCCGAGATAGGCCTCAAGCACTGCCGGATGACCCTGCATCGCCGCCGGCGTGCCGGAGGCAATCACCTCGCCATGATCGAGCACCACCACATGGTCGGAGATGTTCATGACCAGGTTCATGTCGTGTTCGATCAGCAGGATGGTCAGGTCGTGGTGATCGCGCAAACGCAGGATCATCCGGCTGAGCGCCTGTGTCTCCCGCGGATTGAGCCCGGCGGCGGGTTCGTCCAGACAAAGCAGCACCGGATCGGTACACAAGGCACGGATGATCTCCAAACGCCGCTGCTGACCATAAGGCAGCTCGCCGGCCAGACGGTTGGCATCCTCGAACATGCCAAACAGCTCAAGCCACGCCACGGCACGATCAAGGGCGGCGGCTTCGGCGGCAAGATACTCCCGCGTGCGCAGGATTCCGGCCCACAACCGCCGCTCGACCAGCCGATGCTGCGCCACCAGGAGATTTTCAAGCACCGTCATGTCGCGAAACAGGCGCACGTTCTGAAACGTCCGCGCCACCCCGGCCCTGACCACCTTGTGCGTGCCGCCGGTCATCCAGCCGTAGGCCTGACGCGCCAGGGCCCGGGGGTTGAGATAATCTCGTGGTTGCAGGGTCGGGTGCACGGCGCGCATCAGGTCGATCTCCCCCTCCTCGCGCTGCAAACGCACCACCCCGGCCGCCGCGGCGTAGAAACCGGTCAGACAGTTAAATACCGTCGTCTTGCCCGCCCCATTCGGACCGATGATGGCGGTGATCGCGCCGCGCGCCACCGTAAACGTCACCCCTTGCAGGGCCGCCACCCCGCCAAAGTGCATGCTCAAGTCGCGCACGGTCAAGAGCGGGGTCACAGGTTTTTACCCACGGCAAAAAATTGCCGACGCATGCTCAGCAACCCGCGCGGTCGCCAGATCATCATCACCACCATTGCCATGCCAAATACCAACACCCGATAGTCGGAAAACTCACGCAGCAGCTCATGCAGGATGTTGATGACGAGCGCCGCCACCACCACGCCACCACTTGATCCCAACCCGCCAAGGACGACCACCGCCAAAATCAGGGCCGACTCAAAGAAGGTAAACGAGGTCGGGTTGACAAACCCCTGCGCGGCGGCAAAAAACACCCCGCCAATGCCGCCGATCGCCGCCCCCATGGCAAACGCCGAGAGCTTGACCGTGACGTGGTTGATTCCCAGCGAACGGCAGGCAATCTCATCCTCGCGCAACGCCTCCCACGCCCGCCCGATCGGCATGCGCTGCAACCGACCGACGCAGAAAAATAACAAAGCAAGAAAAGCCAGCAAAACCATGTAAATAACCACGGCGCGCAGGTTGGGATTGTAGGTGACGTTGAAGAAGGTGTGCCAGGGCGTTCCCCCCTGTCCGGCCACCCGCGTCAGCTCCAGACCGAACAGGGTTGGCGCCGGTGCCGGCAGGCCGTTTGGGCCACCGGTGATTTCGGTGCCATTGTTGAGGAGCAGGCGGATGATTTCGCCAAACCCCAGGGTGACGATCGCCAGATAGTCGCCGCGCATGCGCAGCACCGGAAAGCCAAGCACGGTGCCAAAGGTGGCGGCCAGCAGGGCACAAAACGGCAGCGCCGTCCAAAATCCAAGCCCCAGGTACTGGCTGCCGAGGGCATAGCCGTAGGCGCCGACGGCATAAAAGGCGACGTAACCAAGATCGAGCAGACCGGCAAGACCAACGACGATGTTAAGTCCCAACCCAAGCACGGCGTAAATCAGGGCCAGGATCATGACGTTGAGCCAATAGGTGCTCAGCCACAGCGGCAGGGTGGCGGCGATGGTGAGGAGCACTCCCCACTCCCACGCCGGCAGCGCCGGACGCCGGGTGACGGTGATTTTTGTCTGCATCCGCCAGCGCAGCTTCCGCAGAGGTGGCATCTCCAGGAGCCGGGCCAGCGCCATCGCCAACAAGGTGCCAACAAAGACGCCGCCGGCCAACCAAAGGGGCCGGTGCCAGGTCGTGGTCACCTGGTAGCCATTCAGCATCCACCCCGACAGCGGCAGCGACAACAGGAGCGTCAATCCTCCCCAACGCGCCGCATGTTTCAGGGAGGCCGCGATGCTCATACCTTCTCCACCTCCGGGTGTCCCAAGAGACCGCTCGGACGCACCACCAATACCAGGATCAACACGGCAAAGGCGAAGACATCCTTGTAGTCGGTGTTGACGAAACCCGAAAAGAGGGATTCGCACAGGCCGAGGATCACCCCGCCGAGCATCGCCCCGGGCAGGGAGCCGATCCCCCCGAGCACGGCAGCGGTAAAGGCCTTGATGCCGACGACAAAGCCGATGAAGAAGTCAAACGAGCCATAGTTGAGGGTGACGAGCAGCCCCGCCACCGCTGCCATCGCCGCTCCCATGATGAAAACCGTGGCGATGATGTGATCGGTGTTGATGCCCAGGAGTTCGGCCATCACCCGATCCTGCTGCGTGGCGCGGCAGGATCGGCCGAGCGTGGTGTGGCGCATGATCCAGGCCAGGGCGCCCATGCTCAGGAGGGCGGCGCTGACGATCAGGATCTGTGTGTAGGTGACCTGGCCGATGGTGACGCCGTCGGCGGCATTTACGCGCACATGCCCCTCGATCAGGGCCGGAATCCCCTGGTTGCGCGCCCCCTGGCTGATGCGCACATAGTTTTGCAGAATCAATGAGACGCCGATTGCCGAAATGAGCGGAGCCAGACGATTGGAGTTGCGCAAGGGGCGATAAGCCACCCGCTCCACCGTCCAGCCGTAGAACGCGGTGAACAGGATCGTCAACGCCAGAACCAGCACGAGCGCCACCGGAACACTCTGCACTCCGGCCCCGGTCAGCAGTGCCAGGAAGATCGCCGCCAGGTAGGCGGAGATCATGTAGATGTCACCGTGGGCAAAGTTGATCATCCCCATGATGCCGTAGACCATGGTGTAACCGACGGCGATCAGGCCATAGATCGCCCCCAGCACCAGGCCGTTGATCACCTGTTGACCGACGATGTACCCGTTCATGGGCCCGTTGCCGCCAGACTATTCCACTTCCTGGTACTTGCCGTCCGGCGTCCAGCGGTACATGACATAATCGGTGACCTTCAGGTCCCCCTTGGCATCCCACGCCTTCGGGCCCATGACGGTCTCGACGGTGTTGGCGTGCAACCACTTTGCCAGCACATCACCCTGTTCGGAGCGGGTGGCGCGCATGGCGGCGGCGATCGCCTGCAGGGTGGCATAGGAGTAGAGCGTGTACCCTTCAGGCTCGTAGCCCACCTTGCGGAAGGCCTCGACCACATGCCGGCCGCCGTAGATCTTGCGTGCATCGCGACCGAAGGTCATGAACACCCCCTCGACGAAGCGCGGGCCGCCGGCGGAGGCGACAAACTCCTGCGAGACGATCCCGTCGCCGGAGATCAGCGGTGCCTGCAGCCCCTGTTCGCGCATTTGCCGCACGAGAACCCCCGCCTCGGCGTGCAGACCACCGAAGTAGACCACGTCAGCCAGCTGGGATTTGATCTTGGTCACCAGGGCGTTGAAATCCTTCTCGCCGCGGGTCAGCCCTTCGTAGAGGACCTCGCGCACGCCGAGGCCATGCAGGCGTGCCTTCATCGCGTCGGCGAGCCCCTGGCCGTAGGTATCCTTGTCGTGGACGACCGCCACCCGTTTTGCCTTGAGGTGGTTGACGATGAATTCGGCGCCGGCTCCGCCCTGCTGGTCGTCGCGGCCGCAGGTGCGAAAGAAGGTTGGCAGGTTGCGCTCGGTCACCTTGGGGTTGGTCGAGGCGGGGGTGATGCCGAGGATCCCGGCTTCGGTGTAGACCACGGAGGCCGGGATGGTCGACGAGGAGCAGAAGTGTCCGATCACCGCCTTGACGTGTTCGGCATCGACCAGCCGGTGCGCGACGTTGACCGCCTGCTTGGGCTCACAGGCGTCATCGGCCTTGATCAGCTCGATCGTGCGCCCGTGGATCCCGCCGGCGGCGTTGATATCCTTCGCCGCCTGTTCCGCACCTCGCCACAGCTGTTCACCAAAGGCGGCGTAGGAGCCGCTCAAGGGACCGGCGACCCCGATCCGGATTGCCTCCGCCCCATCAGCAACGGCGACAAAGGCCAACGTCCCAAAAACAAACGACAGAACCGACAGGATCAACCCGTAGCGACCGGACATGCCCCCCTCCTTCCCTGGAACAAAAACCGACAAGACGCCCCGCGAAGCCAACCTTGGCAGATGGAAGAAGCTTTCCCCTCCATCCTTGACCGGTGAAAAGTCAAAAAATGACCCTTGCGGTCAAAGCGGAACCGCGACACCCCCCTTCATCACCCCGGAGCCTTCCCGGGACACGTGACCGCCAAATTCAAGACCCGACACCTCCCAACGTGACTTCGAACCATTCAACTTCCCTTGTAGCCGTAGGCAATCTTGAACAGCTCCTGGAACTGGGCCGTGACCAAAACGCCATGAACCTTGGGGTTCGGATTGATCAGGGTGATACGTGCCGCATCGCCGCCGAACATCTCGCGCATCATGAGGAGCATCCCCATGCCGGCGCTGTCGATGTGGTCGGTGTTGATGAGGTCGATGACACAGGCGGCACCTTTCTGGGCGCCGCGCACGGCGCGCATGAAGTCTGCATGCATGCGGTAGCCGAAGATGCCGGCGATCCGCATGACGACGGTATCACCTTGCTGTTCAACGACGATCGACATCGGGACTCACCACAGGCAATCTCCCCCATCCTCAAATCATGTTTGGCGGGCGGCAAAGCGACGAAACCCATGGACGGGACGATGGCGCCCCGTGCCTCAACCCTCGGCGGCCAAGGCCGCGCAGAGCTTCCTGTCCACTTCGACGATGTGCTCCCCCAGCCAACCATATAGGAAGGCGCGCGTTTCTTCAACCACGCGGCGCTTTTCGTTGTCATCGCGGGCGGCGGCAAAATGCTCGGCGATCGCTGCCACCTCCTGCTCGAACGCACGGTGTTCGCGCGCATGCAAGGAACGATCCACGTACCCGATGCGGGCCATCAGGATCTCTTCGAACTTGAAGTGGGTCCTGACGTAAGTGCGCAAGCCGGAGAGGATGAAATCCATCGCGAACGCGTGTCCCCCCTCGTCCGACTCCAGCAACGAGCGGTCGATCTGGTCGAAGATGGCAAACAATACCCCGTGTTGGGCGTCGATCGAAGGGTTTCCCAACCAGTACTCACTGGGCATGGCACGGTCGTCGCTCATGGCATTCGGCAACCCGGCAAGGGGTGGCTCCTTTCGCTGATGGTCTTCCCAACGCACCCGACTCGCCAGATCGTACCACTTTTCCGATGATTCATGGTAGACCTTCCCGGCGAACCGTTCCGGGAGGGGCAATTCCAGATCGAGACGGCAGCAAGACTTGCAACGCGCGAGCGACGCGGCAGACACGTTTTGGTACGGCGGGGAGCGAACAAGGCAGTCGACGAAGTTGCCGCTTGACAGGGAATCGGGATGAGCCCCCGGATCCCGCAACAGCGCGCGTACAGCCCCTCGCGACCGTTTGATTCCGACCAACTCCGATCAGGCGGCGTCGAGATGCCGTGCCTCGTCGATGAGCATCACCGGGATGTCATCGCGAATCGGGAAGGCGAGCCGTTCGCTTGGACAAACCAGCTCGGCCGCCTCGCGGTCGTAGCGCAACGACCCCTTGCACTGCGGACAGACGAGAATTTCCAACAGCTCCTTGTCGACCATGGGATCTCTCTTTCTCATGCCGGGAGGTTCGGCGGTGGGCGTGCGTCAAGCAGTTGGTGAAAAAGACGTTCCGCATCGAGGATATGACCACCGAAACGCGACAGGCATCGGCTGCCGATGTGGAACAGGTTCAATCGTTGCCCCGGGGCAAGCCGGGAAAAATCGTCCGACCAGCCGGCTGCCGCCATCACCCGCCGCTCGTCGTCGTCAAGGGCGGGGATGTGGTCGGCGTAGGGCTGGCCACAGGGTTGGCACACCGTCTGTGCCCGGCGCACGGAAAAATAACCCAGCGCCGCAGTGCCGCCACAGCCGACACAACAATCGACACGCCAGCCGTAACCGATGGCGCGCAACGTCACCCCCTGCATGAAGGCAAGAAGCGCCAGGGGATCCTGCCCGGCGTCGAGTCGGTCGAGGATGGTCTCGGCGTGGTCGAACAGGTCGATGTGCGGCGCCCCCTGCGGGACGTAACGATAGAGCATCTCCTGGATCACCTGCGCCGCCGCCAGTGCCAGCGGGGTTTCGCGCAGACGATGGCGGCCACGGACGATATCGGCATGCACAAGCGTGCCCAAGGCACACGCCGACCGACAATACCCCCGAACATCAATGGTATGAAAGCCGGCCAGGCTTGCACGTTCCGGTCCTTTTCGCTTGCGCACGCCGCGGGCAATCACCGACCGGGCACCCTGCGCGCGGGTCAAAAGGTGGACCACGAGCGAGGCCTCCTGGAAGGGGATGCGGCGCAAGACCAACGCCCGATCATGAAACCGCACGATCATCCTCCCCTTCCGCATACCCGAGGGCGTGAAGCAGGCGCGTATCGCCGCGCCACCCCTTGCGCACCACCACCTGCAACCCGAGAAAGACGTGACAGGAAAAAAAACGTTCCAGATCCAGTCGGGCGGCAGTGCCGATCCTCTTCAGCATCTCCCCCTTGCGACCGATAACGATCCCCTTGTGCGCCGTGCGATCGACGAGAACACGGGCGGTGATGTCGAGCCGCCCGTCCCCTTCCGCAAACCCCTCCACCTGCACCGCCACGTGATAGGGAAGCTCCTGTTGCAGATGCAAAAAGAGCTTTTCGCGCACAATCTCGGCGGCGAGGAATCGTTCCGGCTGGTCGGTCCACTGTTCGGCGGGAAAGTAGGGCGGTCCTTTCGGCAGACGGGCAAAGACCGTGGCCAGCAACGGCGCGACGTTCTCCCCGGTCAGGGCTGAGAGCATGGCAAACTCGGCGATGGCCAGGCCGCGCCGTTTGGCCTCGGCGGCACAGGTCGCAACCAGGGGCAAGAGCGTCGGGCGTGGTCGGCTGTCAACCTTGTTGATCACAAGAAAAAGCACCGCCCGTCGGCTCGACAGACGGGCAAGAATCTCCCAATCCTCAACGGTGACCCCGCTGCCGGCGGCGACAAAGTAGAGAATCACATCGGCATCGTCGCAGGCGCTGTAGGCGCTTTGCACCATGATGCGGTTGAGGGCGTGGTCATGGTGCGGATGAATGCCGGGGGTGTCGAGAAAGATCATCTGCCCGTCCGGCTGGTGCCTGATGCCGACGATGCGCGTGCGCGTGGTTTGCGCCTTCGGGGTGACGATGGCCGCCCTCTGACCAAGAACCTGGTTCAAAAACGTCGACTTGCCCATGTTGGGGCGACCGACGATGGCGATCCATCCAGAACGATAAACCGCCCCCCCGGAATTGGCCATGCACCCACCCCGCCCACTCGGCTGGTCCGCGACAAGAGATTATGGACACCTCGTGCCGGCATCATTTCCCACGTTGTGCGGTGGCGTCAAGGCGTTGTGCCATGGCGATTATTGCCCGCGCACCCATCCCGAACCGGCATCAGCACGACTCCCCGAACAACTCTTGCAGGGTTGGTGCGGTCAAGACGCGATCGCCCCAGGTTTCAAGGGCGGTCGCATCGGCGGCGTGAACGCGCTCCGGAACCCAGTCGGGCAACGATCCAAAACGCTGTTTGAGCAGGCGCAGCAGCAGGGCCGCTTCGCCCTTCAGGTGGGTTTGCTGCTCGCCGATCTGGATGCCTTCCTGGATGCCCTCCGACCGTCCCTTGATGAAAATATCGTACAAAAACTCGTTTTCCATCACATTGACCGTAATGGGCACGGCCTTGACCTCCTCTTTGACGGTGTTTCCCAGCCTGCGCAGGCCGGCCAGGATGACCAGCTTCTCCAATGCGTCGGCTCCGGCTTTTGGCGCCATCATCGCGATGCGTGCAAGAATGGCGCGCAGGGTCTGACGTTCATCCTGCAATCGACACAGGATGGCCAGCAGGTCCTCCTCCGGGTAAGGACTTTCCAGCATCTTTTGGCAGTCGATCTCGCGGATATCCCGGACAGTGTAGCGGAATCTCAAGTCGGTTTCCTCAATTTCCGTCACAAACGCAAGCGGGTCGGCGCCGACGTAGAGCACCTGCTGCACGATCCGGGCGTCCGGGTGCTGGCCGCGGATCAAGAGGAAATACTCCAACATCCGCCACGCCATGTCCGGATCATGGCCGCTCTGGAGTTCCAGATGGAAGATGGATCCATCCCGCAGGCGCACGACCATTCCAATTCCATATCAAGCGGCAACTTCGTTGGCTGCCTCGCTCACTCCTCGCCGTACCAAACACGTACTGATGAAATGGACCCATCCCCCTTCGCAAACGGCCTCGCAATGGGCCAGAATGGATTTTCCACAAAACCATTCGAGACAAAGGAGGATGGATCCATG
>PEAJ01000279.1 GCA_002753495.1 Magnetococcales bacterium HA3dbin3
GGGCTTTTGCAACCGCAGGAAGGGGCGATTCTCGTCGATGGCGCCGATATCCGCCAGATTGATCCCGCCGATCTGCGCCGCAACATCGGCTGCGTCCCCCAGGAACCGCTGCTCTTCTTCGGCACCGCGCGCGAGAACATCACCCTCGGTCACCCCTTCGCTGACGATGCCGAACTCCTGCGTGCCATCACCCTGGCCGGAGCGGATCTGTTCATCGGTCGTCACCCGCACGGCGTCGACATGCCAATCGGCGAGGGGGGCAAGGGGCTCTCCGGCGGTCAGCGCCAGGCGATCGCCATCGCCCGCGCCCTGGTCGCCAACCCGCCCCTGCTGCTGCTCGACGAACCCACCAGCGCCATGGACAGCGGCGCCGAGGAGCGGTTCAAGCATAACCTCGCCGCCATCCTGCCGGGCAAGACCCTGCTGCTGGTGACGCACAAAGCCTCCCTGCTCTCCCTGGTCGAACGGCTGATCCTGCTCGAAGAGGGGCGGATCCTCGCCGACGGGCCACGCGACGAGGTGTTACGACAACTGGCGGCGGGACAGTTTCGGCAGGCGGGGGTGTGAGATGGGTGAGCACTGGCAGGAGAGTGATTTCTACCCGGAAGGGGTGGCGGCGCGGCAAAGGCGTTTGCACCCGGCTTCGCATCTGCTTTTGCTGATGATTCTCCTCTTCTTCGTGTTTTTCATCGTCTGGGCGTGGCTGGCCAATCTCGACGAGGTGACGGTCGGCAATGGCCGTGTCATCCCCTCCGGCCAGGTGCAGGTGGTGCAGAACCTCGAAGGGGGGATTGTCGCCGAAATCCTCGCCAAGGAAGGCAACGTCGTGCAAAAGGGAGATATCCTCCTGCGCATCGACGACACCCAGTTCCGTTCGACCTATCGTGAAAACCACGCACGTTATCTTGCCCTGACCGCGCGTATCGCCAGGCTTACCGCCGAGACCAACGGCGAGACCGATTTTGTCGTACCAACGGAAGTGACGCACGAACAAGCCAGCTTGGCCGCGAGCGAAAAGGAGTTGTTTGTCGGTCGCAAGCGTGCGCTTGAATCGAGTTTAAGCGTGTTGCGCAGTCAGATTGAACAGAAGGAACAGGAAATTGTCGAGCTGACCGCCTCGAAAAAGCAGATTGATCGTCGACTGGCGATGGTGCGCAAGGAGCTGGCGATCACCGATCCGATGGTCAAGCAGGGGGTGATGTCACAGGTGGAGCTTCTGCGCCTGCAACGCGAGGCAGCCGAACTGGAGGCGTCCCTGGAGAGCGCCACCCTCGCCCTGCCACGGATACGCGCGGCGTTGGAGGAGGTGCGTTCCAAGTCCAACGAACCCCTCCTTGAGTTCCGCAAGCAAGCCCTCAACGACCTCAATACCGCCAAGGCAGAATTGAGCGGGCTTAAGGAGTCGATCACGCCGATGGCGGATCGCGTCACGCGCACCGCCGTGCGCTCACCGGTCAAGGGGACAGTGTTGCAAATCAAGGTCAGCACCGTCGGCCAGGTGGTGCGCCCCGGCGTTGACCTCATGGAGATCATGCCGCTTGAGGACTCCCTGCTTGTCGAGGCGCGCATCCGTCCCGCCGATATCGGTTTTTTGCATCCAGGACAGAAGACGATGGTCAAGTTCACCGCCTATGACTACTCCATCTATGGCGGTCTCGAAGGGGAACTCGTTCACATCAGCGCCGATACCATCGTCGATGACAGCGGCGAACGCAACGAACGCGGCGAGCACTTCTACCGCATCCAGGTGCGCACGAAGAAGAACCACCTCGGCACCGAGGCGCACCCGCTGCCAATCATCCCCGGCATGGTAACGGTGGTTGACATCATGACCGGCAAGAAGAGCGTCCTCGACTACATCATGAAACCGATCCTGAAGGCCAAGGCCAATGCTTTGCGCGAGCGGTAGTTGTCTGTGATGCCAACTCGCGATCATTTTCAGATAAATCACAAGCCATAACCCTGCAATCCGCCGCGTTGCTTTGCAAACAGCGCAAAGCAACGTGGCAATGACCACCCCCTGGGGGCGATTTTCGCGAAAGGGCGAAAGGCGTGCGAAAATCACCCGCGGGTAGGGGGACGGAAAAGAATCTCGGGGCTTCGCCCCGAACCCGACCAGGGCTCTGCCCTGGACTAAGCCAGGGCTCTGCCCTGGACTAAGCCAGGGAGCCAGCCCCCTGGACCCCATTTCCGACGCCACAAATGACCTGGGATCCGTACTATCCGCCGGCCAGCGCCTGCTCCAGGACGACCGCATCAGCTGGGGAAAAGGCCACGAGCAGGACGCGCCGTAGGGAGCCAGCATCGACCGCCAACACCTGCCGCAAGGTATCGACCGCCACCCGTGCCGCCGCTTCCTTCGGGTAGCCATACACCCCGGTGCTGATCCCAGGAAAAGCGATCGAACGCAGCCCGTGCTCTACGGCCAACCGTAGGCAGTTACGGTAACAAGCAGCGAGCAGGAAGGCCGGATCCTTCTCCTGCTGGTAGATCGGCCCGACGGTGTGGATGACATGACGCGCCGACAAATTTCCGCCGGTGGTGATAACGGCTTCTCCAGTCGGCAGGCCGTCGGGATAACGCGTCCGCCGAATCTCCCGGCACGCCTCAAGGATGGCCGGCCCGCCGGCGCGATGAATGGCACCGTCAACCCCACCCCCACCCAGGAGCGTGGCGTTGGCGGCGTTGACGATCGCATCCACCTCCAGACGTGTGATGTCCCCGGTCATCACCTCGATGCCACACCGAGAATCCGCCGTGGAGTTCATCTCTTCCCTCCCTTTCGATCACGTAAACGCCAACGCTGCCGCGCAAATGGTACAAAGATTGCGACCGGGCTGCAGGCCAGCGCGCCCTTCGCACACCTTGGGCCCTCCACCAGCAGGGTAAAGAGCCATGCTCGATGTGACAAGTATCTCCTCACCGACCCTCCCCCTGACGCCAGCCGGCATGGGTGACAACCGAGGGGGGATTTCCGCGTTCCAAAATGACCTGAACGTGGCTTTCCAGGGCGTTGGACAC
>PEAJ01000280.1 GCA_002753495.1 Magnetococcales bacterium HA3dbin3
TGCTCAATTACCTCGAGGTCAATCCCGAGGATTTGGAATTAACCTTTACGCCGACGACGCAACCACTCCATCATAACGCCGTCAGCGGCAAACGCGCGCTTTCTGGTCCGGCCGGCCACGGTTGTCAGGGCGACGGCCGGCGCTTAAAGGTCAAGGAACGCCCTGCCAAAACCTCCCCATGCTACTCAAAAAAATCCTCTCCCTCAAGGAATCCTGCGAACGCGATGGTCAGCATCCGCTCGGGATTCGTTTGACCCCCGAACAGGCCAGGGAGGTTCGCTGGGAACTGCACCAGCTTTACGGCTTCGATCCCGGACCGGAGTTGATGCCCCTCTACGGCATGGAGGTCCTCGCCACCGATGCCGACACCATGACCCTCGCGGAGTGACACCCCTCACCGGGGCGCACGCATCCCCAACCTGGCCCGCATCCGGGTGCCGCCAAGCGCAAGGAGAGTATGAGCATGGAGCCACGCGCGAATCGTTTGCACGCCCTGCACCAGGCCGCCCGCGGGCGCAAGCTGCGCGTCACCCTGGTCAGGCCTCCGGTCTTTTTCCACAAGCGCAGCCTCTCCAATGAGGCCACCCCTTCGCTGGCGTTGGCTTATATCACCGCCTTTTTGCGTCACAACGGCTACGATCCGCTCTGGGTCGACGCCATGGCCGAAGGGCTGAACCAAACCTGGGAGCTCGACCGCTACCCCGGATTTCTCGGCCACGGCCTGACCCTGGAGCAGCTCCTGGCGCGGATCCCCGCCGATAGCGAGGTGATCGGCTTCCACGCCATGTTCTCCTCGGAATGGCCGATGGTGCGCGATTTGATCATGGCGGTGCGGGCACGCTTTCCGCAGGCACTGTTCGTTGCCGGCGGTGAGCATCTTACCGCCTTGACCGAATACTCCCTGCGCGACTGCCCAGCCCTGGATGTCGGTGCGCGGGGCGAGGGAGAACAGCGCCTGCTCGACATCCTGGAAACGGTCAGTGCCGGCGGATCGCTGGCGACGGTCGATGGCATCGGCTTTCTGGACACCGCCGGCCACTACCAGGAGACGAGCGGCCTGCCCCGCATCCGCAACATCAGCCAGCTCCCCTGGCCCCACTGGCCGGAAGGGTACCTGGAGGCTTTCTGGAAGTCCGGCAAGTCCTACGGGCCGCAGTCGGCGCGCGACATGCCGATGCTCTGGACGCGCGGCTGCCCCTTTCGTTGCTCCTTCTGCTCCAACCCCAACATGTGGACCTCGCGCTACGCCATGCGCGAGGTCGACGACGTGCTCGCCGAAATCAAACACCACGTCACCACCCGCAACGTCACCACCATCCAGCTTTACGACCTGACGGCGATCGTCAAGAAACGATGGATCATCGAGCTGCTCGAAAAAATGCTCGCGCAGGATATCCGCGTCAATCTCGCCTTTCCTGCCGGCACTCGCAGCGAGGTGCTCGATGACGAGGTGCTCACCCTCCTGAAAAAGGCCGGCACCACCTACATCAGCTATGCGCCGGAGAGCGGTTCGCCGCGCGTGCTGGCACTGGTCGGCAAGCGCATCGATCTGGATGCGATTTTCCGCTCGATCCACGCCGCGGTACGCCACGGGCTGACGGTGCGCATCAACATGGTCCTGGGTTTCCCCGGGGAGAGGCGCGGGGATGTCTTGCGCTCGCTGTGGTTTGGTCTGCGCTGCATGTACATCGGCGTCGACGAGATCCAACCCTACATCTTCATGCCCTTTCCCGGTTCGGAGATGTTTCGCACCCTGCTGGCCACCGGCAAGATTGAACTCGGTGACCCCTACTTCCTCACCCTGAACACCCTCAACACCGATGTCACCAACCTCTCCCACCGCGTCTTCAACGAGCAGATGCGCCCGGGAGAGCTGACCTTCTATCGTCTGCTCCTGACCCTGATCTCCTATTTTGTCGGCTACATTTTTCACCCGTCGCGCATCGTGCGCACCATCCGCAACATTCGCAGCGAGCACGACGCCGCCAACGTCTTCGAGCACCGCCTGAAGGATGCCCTGCGACGGAAGAAAATCACTCCCAACCACTGAAGGCGTTCCTCGGCGAAAGCCCGGGGGCGGACATCCGGTCGCGGGCACGCGGTTCGGATCACGGCGGCCGGCGATCCGGGATGCTGCCCCTCCCTTGTTCCAATTCCAGACCAAGATGGCAACGAGGCTTACAACGCGTGAGCGACGAGACGGATACGTTTTGGTACGGCAAGGAGCGAACAAGGCAGCCAGCGAAGTTGCCGCTTGATATGGAACTGGAATTACTCCCCCTTGATCTGGATGTAATCCTCAACCCTGATCACCCCGGGTGCCTTCTGGAACAGGGCGATAACACGGTCCCGCTCCACCTGGCTCACCGCCCGCCCCAAGATAAAAACCACGTTGCCCCGGGCCCGCCAACGATAGTTGACCGGACGAATACCACGGGTCGTGACCAGACGTTCCTCGATGCCGGTCAAATCGGCCACCCTGGACTCGACCGCCGCCGGTTTTATTGACTCCACCCCGGTCGAACCGGTCGAACCGGTCGAACCAGTCGAACCAATCGAACCAGTCGAACCGGTCAGGCCAGTCGAACCGGGGATCGGCGGCAAGTCGACAAACTCCGAACGCCCGCCAAACGGCTGCCCGGCTGCCCGGCGCGCAACCCCATCCTGGGCAAAAATATCCCCCACTGGCGATGGGCTCATATGGTTGTACAAAACCCGGACATGCGGACGGGCACGCAAGAAGCGCCGGAGCTCCCTCTGCAAGGTCGGCGATGGGTAGGCGACATTTCCAGTCAACAGCACCCGCCCCTCCCAAACGTCGACGTGAACATACTGGCCAGAAACGGTGACGCGATCGCGGAAAAACTGCATCCACGCCTCTTCCATTCTCGTATCGGCCTGCCGGTCGCGCGGCGATCGGCTGTCCTGGATGAGCTCGACATCCACGCGCTGCCGCGTGCGCTCCTCCCGCGACACCTCGCCGGAACCCCTGG
>PEAJ01000281.1 GCA_002753495.1 Magnetococcales bacterium HA3dbin3
ACATCACAACGGAGGCGACTACGGGCGATTTCCAACCCATGAACATCAACTTCGGCCTCTTCCCATCCCTGCCGGAACGCACGCCGAACCGGGCACGCAAACCTGCCTTGAGCCACCGCGCCCTGACCGACCTCACCGCCTGGAGAGACCGGCTCGGGTGACAGGCAACCTTGACTTCCTGGCCAAAGAGCCGTAGAAATGGCCGCTTCCGGGGGTTGGCTCCTGCCTGGAAAGAGGGGGAAGTGCATCGAAAACGAGCGAAGGAGTGCAATCGGTCCGAAAATTGCATGTTAGGCAGTTCCCAGGAGATTTCACCTCCGGGGCATGGGTGCCCTGACTGGATCGGATAAAGAGGGACGTATGCTTTCCAGACTCAAACAGCAAAAGAGGAGGTCCTTCCCTCATACGGGGAGGAAGCGAAGTATCCTCGACCATCGCGGCCGTCGCCCCTACCTGGTGCTGGCCGGGGTCCTGACGCTCGGTCTCGTCGCCACTCACCAGATGCTTGGTACCGACACCAAAACCCTGAAAAGCCCGGATTCCCAGGCCGCGCAGGTGAGCGGTCAAACCTCTCCGGCGGCCTCCCTCCCGGCGGCCATCCCCCGGGAGAGCGTCGCGGAAGGGATCCAACCCAAACCGGAACCGCCCCTGGCATCGACCACCTCCCCCCGGGAGCCCCCCCAGGAACTCTACGTTCCGCCCTACGCACGCCTGGCGCCAAAACCTCTCGCATCTTCGCCCGCGCCGGAAACTGCAAACACCACCTCGGTCACCTCGACTGATGCCAGTTCGGTCGTCCCGGCAGCGGTACCGCCCCAGGGTGTCGCCGCAAACGATGGCAGCAGCGTCAGCGACGATGTCGCCAAGGCGGTGCAGGTGGCCCGAAACGCCGCGGAAGCATCGCGCCGCATCCTCGAAACCTTGAAAGAGGATGTCACCAAAAACGACACCCCGGCGCCGTCGGTTGCCCAATCGATCGACAGCGGTGGTGCCGGCAAGGCGTTTCCAGCGGCACCAACACCGGCACCGCTCGCCGTGGTGAGCGCCGTGACGAACGAGGCCAAGGCTGCCCCCGTCGTGATCGCGCGGATCCCCACCCCGGCACCCAAGAGATTCGTCGAGGAAGAGAAGAGCGTCATCGCCCTGCCCCTGGTGAAGAAGGTCGCCGACCTCCTCGCCGCGGTGGCACCGCCCCTGCCACGCCCGCTGCTGATGACCACCGTGACGGCGGCTTCGCTGCCCGCGCGCGGCGGCGTCCCGGTCGCGGCACCCATGACCGTGGCCATGCCCGCGCCCTTGCGCATCGCCGCCACGACCACGCTGCTTGCCCAACGCGACAAGGTTCAAACCCAGGGTGCGCCCACCCCCGCGGCGGGCCCGGATCATGGACGTTCCGAAAACAAGGGGGCGACAATCGTCTCCCAGGCTGGCAAGCGCGTGTTCGAGCTGGTCCGCCGGTTGAAGTCCGGTACGACGCCACCCCACGCGGAAACGACCACCGCCGCCGCACCGGCACCACAAACAGTGGCCACCGTCGCGTCGCGGGCTGAACCGGAGGTGGTGGCCGTCGCCCTGCCACAGCCGATGGAAAAACCGGCAGAAAAATCGGCGGAGAAGGGCAAGGATCCAGGGGCGCAGGCCGCTCCCGGGCCGGTTGCGGAAAAATCGGCGGAGAAGGGCAAGGATCCAGGGGCGCAGGCTGCTCCCGGGCCGGTTGCCGCCAACCAGAACGCCGCACCGGCACCAACCGAGACCAGTACCCCGCATAACAAGGCCAACCACGCGCTGCTCGCCCAGATGCAGCACACCTTCAAATCCGCGCACCGCACGGTCAAGGATTTTGTGCGTGACGGCGACCACCTGGCCGCCATTCTCGGACGCAATGAGGTCGATCAGGCCACAACGCGCGAGGTGGCCGACGCCGCCCGCCCGGTCTACGATCTGGCGCATCATCTGCAACCCGGCAAGGGATTCCGGCTTGCTTTTGGTTCCGATGGCGAGCTGACCGCCCTCTCCTACCCGGTGAGCGACGAAGAGACCTTCCTGCTCACGCGCGATGACAACAATCAGTTCGTGCCGAAGATGGTCGAACGCAAGCTTGAACATCGCCTGCGTTCGGTGAGCAGCATCGTCAACGGTTCGCTGTTCGTGGCGGCGCGCAAGGTCGGCCTCTCCCAGCAGATGGGTATCAAGCTCGCCAACCTCTTCGAGTGGGATGTCGACTTCGCCCGCGATATTCGCGCCGGCGACCGTTTCACCGTTCTGTACGAGGAGTATCTCGAAAACGGCCGTCCGGTGCGCGATGGCGAAATCCTCGCCGCCGAGTTCATCAACCAGGGACATGCCTACCGGGTGATCCGCTATACCGACCCTTCCGGCCGCACCGGTTATTTCGACCCGGACGGCCAGAATGTGCAAAAGATGTTCATCCGCGCCCCGGTTGACTTCTCGCGCATCACCTCGCAGTTCTCGATGAAGCGCAAGCACCCGATCTTCGGCTTCACCCGCGCGCACAAGGGGGTGGATTATGGCGCGCCCGTGGGCACCCTGGTGCGCGCCGCCGGCGACGGCGTGGTGATGTCCCTTGGGCGCAAAAGCAGCTATGGCAACCTGGTGGTGATCCGCCACAACACCAAATACTCCACCGGCTATGCGCACCTGGCGGGGTTTGTTTCCGGTTTGCACGTCGGATCACGGGTGCGGCAGGGGCAGGTGATCGGCCAGGTCGGCATGACCGGTGTCACCACCGGCCCGCACCTCCACTACGAGGTTCGGCTCAACGGCGAGGCGATCAACCCTCTGTCGATCCAGTCGCCGGCGGCCAATCCGGTTGCCTCCCGCCACATGGCCGATTTCCGCAATCGGAGCAAACAGCTCGTTGCCCTGCTCGATCGTTCGGAGACCATGATTGCCGCGCTCCCGGTGGATGCCAGACGGTAGCGTCCCCTTCGGGCTGTGAAGATTCCTGTTGACTCTTCAGCAAGGGTTTGG
>PEAJ01000282.1 GCA_002753495.1 Magnetococcales bacterium HA3dbin3
TGCAGCACCCCTTTCATGCCGATTCGTTCGGCGGTACGGACCACCTCCTCCTGGGCATGCGCGCTGATCATGAGCAGATCCGGCGGCCGATTCCCGGCAAACAGCTCGCGCATGCGTCGCGCCGTCTCCAGGCCATCGAGACCGGGCATGCGGTAGTCGAGGAAGATGAGGTCAAAGGGGAGAAGTCCGGAGCGTCGATGGCTATCGAGCAACGCCAGGGCGGCAGCGCCATCGTTGCTCAAGGTCACCGTCATGCCGAAGAGTTCAAGCATCTCGCGCAGGATGTCGCGCGCGGTGGCGTTGTCATCGACCACCAGCGCGCGCAGGCCCTGTAGATTCCGCGCCGGGTCCCTGGTCGGCTGTGGCCGATCCGACCGGGTGAACGGCACCGTGAAGAAAAAGACGCTGCCCTGCCCCGGGGTGCTCTCGACGTGAATGCTGCCGCCCATGAGCTGCACCAGGCGCTGGCTGATGGCAAGCCCCAGGCCGGTGCCGCCAAACCTGCGGCTGGTCGAGCTGTCGGCCTGGCTGAAAGAGAGAAACAGGCGCGACTTCTGCTCCTCGCTGATGCCGATGCCGGTATCATGCACGGCAAAACGCAAGGGGAGTTTGTCTTTCTCCCCGGTCGCGCCTTCGGTGTCGAGTGTCACACGCAACACCACATCCCCGGCCGCGGTGAACTTGACGGCGTTGGTCATGAGGTTGGTCAGCACCTGCCCCAAACGTAACGGATCCCCACGCAGCTGCCGCGGAACCCCGGGCGCGATGTGGTAGAGCAGCTCAAGATTTTTCCCCTCGCGCCGCATGCCGGTCATGGTGGCAACCTGGGTCAGGAGGTCATCCAGGTTGAACAGGACCTCCTCCAACTCCATGCGATTGGCCTCGAGCTTGGAAAAGTCGAGAATATCGTTGACGATGGCAAGCAGGGCACGACCGGCCATCTCGGTTTTGGCGGCATAGTTGTGCTGCCGGCTGTCAAGCCTGGTTTCAAGCAGCAGATGGCTGAAATTGATGATGGCGTTCAAGGGGGTGCGAATCTCATGGCTCATGTTGGCCAGAAATTCGCCCTTCATCCGGTTGACCGACTCCGCCGCCTCCAGGGTGTCGTTCAACGACCGCAGCAGCTGCTTGCGCTCGGTGATGTCGCGGATGAAGGCGGTGAAATGGACCCCTTCGTTCAGGGCGATACCGACGATGCTCATCTCCAGGTCGATGGTCTTGCCATCGGCGCGCAAACCGGGAAACTCGATCTGGCGCCGGAAATTTTTCACCCTCTCCGGATGGTCGGCGTGCTGCCGCAGGGCGTACTGAAAACCACGACGCAGCCAGGGCAGGATGATGAAACCGGCCATTTTTTTCCCAAGCATCGCCTGCCTGGGGTAACCAAACAGGCTTTCCGCCGCCGGGTTGATTTCGTGTACGATGCCGTCGACATCGATGGTGATCATGGCGTCGAAGGCATTCTCCTGTGCCAGGCGCAGGCGGGCGCCGTGCTCCCCCAGCTCCGAATGGGCGATAAGCAGTCGTTGCCGATTGTAGACCAACCCCATCAACGCGGCGGTGCAGGCGATGACGAGGATGACCAGAACGACGGCAACCGCCCCCTCGCGATAAACGCCGGCCAGCGCCTCATCCAGGTCAACCTTGGCGACCATGAACCAGGGGGAGTCCGGCACCGCGCGCAGATCCGAAAGCGACAACGACCCGCGATAGTCGGTACCGACATAAATGCCCCGCCGGCCCAAGGCAACCTGCACCGCTGGAACGTTGGTTTGCGTGATGGGGATGTGCAGCGCCAGGGCAGTGCCGGGCTTGTGGCGCAGCTCGTTGAGAAAAACCACATCCCCACCCTGATGCTTGACGAGCAGGGTCTCCGCGCTCGGACTGGGCGTTGGCCAGGATTTGATCAGCGGATAGAGATACTCCTCGGCATGCACGGAAAAAACAAACGCCGCCGTCGGCCGGCCGCCGTCGGCCCACACCGGGGCGATGACATCCAGTTGCATCTTGCCGTCCGCCGGCAGGTAGAACTCTGAAATGGTCGCCCGACGACTGGCAAAGGCCTGTGCCATCGCATCGCGCGTGACCACGTCAACCGCATCCGGTTTCGCGGCCGCGGCCAACAACAACGCCCCTTGAGCGTCAAGAAGCCTGACATCGGCGTAAACGTCGTCCTGTTGCTCCCTCTTGAGAAACCCGGTCAGCTCCGCGCGCAGCTCGGGATTGCCGGGATCTTTGACAAATGCGACAGCCAACCGGGTGATCGATGTGTTGTTTTTGACCTTTTCGCCATCGATGAGGCGTTCGCGTCGCCACCGCACGATCTCGCGAACCTTCGATTCGGCGATGGCGGAGAGCTCGCGGTGAACGTTTTGGCGTATCGTCTCGGATTCGTTGTGGTACAGAAGGTAACCGGTGCCTACCGTCAGCGCCGCCAGGATCGAAAAGAGCCACACCCACTTCTGTCTGGCCCGCCTGACCTCTTCCAGGCGGTTTCGATAGCCATCTCCGGGGTGGGGCCGGTGTCTGGGCTGATCCCGTGTGTTCATCCTGGCTCCACGTCAAGCGTCCATTACGCTGGCCGCCCTGCGCGCCCCTTGCCGTGCCCAACGCGCACGACCCCGTCGCACGCACGTTGCCGCCTCGTGACCATCTTGATCTGGAATCCGAATCGGGCGCTCTTGTCCGCGGGACAACACAACCCCCTCGCTGGCAGCCACCGATCGCATAACGCCACGTAACCGCATGTGACGGTACATCACAACCCCCGGGCACCCTATACCACGCCCGGCTGATAGTCCAGAAAATTAAAATGATTATCCGTCCATATGGTCAGCCGGGCGGGCCGGTGAAGACCTCCTCAATCGATCGGGCAACAAGGATGTTATCGCTCCAGGTTTCGATCAGTTCCAATTCGGCGGCGTTGACTTGATCGATCCACCGTGCCGGGATCTCCCCGAAAC
>PEAJ01000283.1 GCA_002753495.1 Magnetococcales bacterium HA3dbin3
GGTGGCGTAATAGCCAACCCGCACGGCGTGACGGGGATGTCCGGCGGGGTCGGCCGTGCGTGCCACAAACGCGGCGTACCCCCTGGCGACCAGTTTTCGCGCCAGGAGTTGGGCCGGTTTCGGTTGGTCGCTGTCAAACACCTGTAGGAGGTAGCCCCCTTCCGCACGCTGCCCGGCCGGGCCCTGCCGCCTGATATCACGCACCTGAACGTCGGGCGGTGACGGCTCCGCCCCTGCCGTTGGCGACGGTGCGGTTGCCGTTTGGGCATTCGCTGCTTGAGCCGCGGCCGCCGGTGAAAAATCGGGCAGAGGGTCGGGCTTGAGGGGATCGATCCACCGCGACCCCTTGGCATCGGCTGCCCCCCACAGCTCCTGGCTGGCACGGTATTTTTCCCGGGAAATATGGACAAGGTCGGCAAAACGATTGGTGATGACCGGACGGATAAAGACCATCAGGTTGGATTTGTTTTTGGCGCGGCTGGTGCTCTTGAACAGTTCACCGATGCCGGTAAGCCCCCCCAGACAGGGAACCATGTTCACCTGATCGCTCTGCTCCTCCTTGATCAAGCCACCCAGCACCACGGTTTCGCCGCTTTTCAGGTTGACCGTGGTCTTGATGGAGCGCTTGTTGGTCACGACACTGCTGCCGATGGTCCCGGCATCGAGCATCTTCGAGCTGCTCGGGGTGACGTTGGATTGCTCCTGATAGATCTTCATCTCCAGCCACGCATCCTCGATCACCCGTGGCGTCACCCGCAGGGTCAGGCCGACATCCCTGCGTTCGACCGCCTGGGCGATGACGCCTGGCGTGGCCGTTGCGGTGGCGATGGTCGACTGGGTGGTTCCGGAGACGATGGGGATGTTCTGCCCGACGACAATCTCCGATTCAACGCCGTCCGTGGTGACGATGTTGGGTGTGGAGAGGATGTTGATGTCCGCTTCCGACTGAAAGGCACGGATGAGCGCCGGGATGTTCGGCACGACGCTGTTGCCCCACTGGATGTTGCCATGCACGACACCGACGGTCATGCCGCTGCCCAGCTCCAGGGGATTGGTCACCGTGTTGCCAAGCGCGGTACCGCCGAACCCGGTCAGGGCGTTGGATCCGGTCGTACCGCCGCCAAAACGCCATTCGACGCCAAAGCCGGCGGCACGATCGGCCGAGATTTCGATGATCAGGGCCTCGACGTGAATTTGCAACCGGCGCATGTCCAGCCCCTGGATGATTGGCAAGAGCGTCTGGTAATCCTCCGGGGTGGCGGAGACCACCAGGGTATTGGTCGACTTTTCGCTGACCACCTTGACCGAACGCGCAAATTCCAGGGATTTGAGTTCATCGCCTCCCGCCTTGTCGGCACTGGTTGTACCGAGCAGGCTGGAGAGCGCCTTGGCGATGTTGTCGGCCTCGCTGTTTTTGGGATAGTAAAGGTGGAGGTTGCCGGAGGTGGTGGCGGTGGGGTGATCCAGGCCCAGGATCAGGGTCTCCACCTCGGGCATTTGTTCGGGGGCGGAGACGGCGACCAGAATGTTGGTTCGGGGATCGCCAAACAGCTTGACGCCGACATCCTCCTTCCGGCGCCGGCTGTTGGTATCGGCAAACACGGCATTGGCCAACTTTTCGACCGCCGCCACGTTGGCGTGCCGCAGGGAAAACAGGCGCCGCTCCACCGGTCCGATCGGCACATCCAGGGCTTCGATCAGGGTCATCACCTTGTCGGTGGTCACCATGGCATCGGTGACCACCAGGGCGTTGGTCGGCGCATGCACCGCGAGCGACCCCCAGGGATGCAGCAGCGGCTTCAGGGTAGCAGCGAGGGAAGCCGCATCGACATGACGCAGACGGGTCAGGCGACTCAAGACCACCTCTTCCCTGCCAGGCACCCGCTCCCCCGGCGGGACCGGACGCCCCCCCTCGGCGACGCTCGATTTCAGCGGCACAATCTTGAACGCCCCATCGCGTTCCACCACCGACAGCTCGTGTACGCTCAAGATGGAGGCAAAAATCTGCTCCGCCTCGCCGACCGAGACCGGCGCCGGGGTGATCACCGTGACCTTCCCCCGGGCATGCGGATCCAGCACATAATTTTTTCGGGTCATCTCGGCCATCAGCCGCACGACGTGCTCAAGCTCGACGCCGCGAAAATCGAGGGTGATCCGATCCTCCGGACCCGACAAGGTCTGTTGGATCGGGGTGGCGGGTGTTTGCTCCCCGGCGGCAAGGGTTGTCCCGGCCGCGGCGATCCAACACAGGCTGATAGTGGCGAGGTGTCCCAACCGCATGGGATGCTCCCTGGCTGTGCGCGTCACGCGGCGCATTTGCCCCAATGCCATATGCCCATGATGTTGCCCCCGATGTTTTCGATCATCAAGATCACCGCACGATCCCCATGCTGAAATGGCAACCCCGTCATGATTTGTCGACTTGCAGGTTGAGGATCAACGTTTGCCCGTCGCGCAGCAGCTCCACCTGCACGGCGGAGCGATTTTTCAATTGGTTGACCCACTGCGTCACCTTCGGTGTGTCGGTGACGGCGATCCCGTCGATCCGCTCGATGACATCGTGTGGCAGCAAGCCAATTTTTTTGAGATCGGCGCGTTAGCAAGAAAAATCGATTTGATAGCCGGCCAGCTCCTTCTCCCGGTGCCACGGGGTGACGACCACGCCGGCCAGCCACGCGACTCCCTTGGCCAGCATGGCTTCATATTCGGCGCGTGCGATATGCGAACTGGCCACGGTCGGGGAAGGACCTGTCGTGATGGGCGGGTTGGTCGGTTGGCTGGCCGGCGCGGGTGGGGGAGGAGGTGTCGTGGTGGGTGGGTTGGCGCCACGCCGTTTGGCTCGGGCGGAGACAACACCCCGCATGCCACCCGGCCCGCCTGCCTCTGTCATCTCCAGTCGTTCCACCCGTCCCTGGTCGTCGACATAAACCGCGTTGTGTTCGATTTTTGTCAGCGTTG
>PEAJ01000284.1 GCA_002753495.1 Magnetococcales bacterium HA3dbin3
ACATTCGCGTGCCAGTTGCACAAGCAGGCGCAGGCTCTCGCGGGTGATGCGATTTTTTGAATAATCGAACAGCATATCCTCAAGCTTGAGGGAGAAGGTCGCGAAGCGGTCGGGATCGCTCGCGAAGAGGTCGCGCATCTGTTGCTGCGCAATCTGGTCGCGATGGGTCGACAGGGCTTTCCAGGCGGCAAGGTCGGTCAGAGCGGGCATCGTTTTCTCAATCCATGGCTTTAAGTGGGGAGGGGGGACGGGCAACGCGGCGTCCGCGCCCCGCGCCGATGATTCAAGGGTCGTTTTCTTCAATTTTTACCGCGCGCAGGGTAGCACACCTCGGCCGGGGTTCCAAGCCGGCGGAAGGAGATGATGACCACGACGCATGGGGCACCCGCGCGTCGACTGGCGACGGGGGCACCCGTGCGCCGACTGGCGACGCTGACAGAGTATTCCGACTTGCAGATGGGCTTCAGCTCTTCACCTTGCGTCCAAGTTTGTTCTCAACGCTGGTGATTTTGCTCTCGAGGCGATTGCCCTTATCGGCGCGGTAGTCGGCGCGCATGGCGATGCTGATGCGTCGACAATCCCCGCGCATCCGCTCGTAGCAGGCCTGGGCCACCGCCATCACCTCTTCCCACTCCCCCTCGACGCAGGTGCCCATCGGCCCCATCTTGTAGGGCAGGCCGCTGCGATCGATGATCTCCAGCGAACGGGCGACGTAGGTGCTTACGCTCTCCCCCTTGTCCAGCGGGGTCATGGAAAACTCCAGCAAAACGCTCATGTTCCTTACTCCTTGGCCTCTGGCGCTGTGGCGACCCGGTGTCGTGGTCCGGTCACGAAGCGGGCGGGAAATCGATTCTTCCGCAAATCATGATCCATTGCCAAGGGATCATTCGCCCATTATTGTGGCGGCCAGCCGGGCTGGAGGGGTGTGCTCCTCGTCCCCTCCCCGGGTAGCGGTTTGCCCGGTCCTCCAGGTTTCTCGCCTTTGCGTCCCGTTCGTCTAGTGGCCTAGGACATCGGCCTTTCACGCCGGCAACACGGGTTCGATTCCCGTACGGGACGCCAGCCACTTCCCCGCTGAACAAATCCCCGGCGCCTGTTTTCTAAATGGCTTGGCCGGCCGGTTTCGTGGGTGCGCAGTGTCGTTTGTCAGGCAACCTCCCCGGCCTGTCTGCCAGCAACAAGCGCATCCGTTGCCGGTTCGGCTCCCAGAAGGATTCCGCCACCGTTGCCTCCTGGTCCACTGTGGTCGCTGGCGGTCTGTTCCACCAAACCCCGGGCCCTCCGGCCCCATTCCGCGACGAGCCCTCGAAGTATCCGAAGCTCAGAACTTGGCCGGCGGCGCTTTAGGGCTTCATCCACACGATGGAGTCGAAGCCGAAGGCCGCCGGTACCTTTTCCCCCCTGACGGGTTCTCGTCCGGTCAAACGTTCGACGGTCATGATCGGCTTGCCGTAGCGGGCTGGATTGGGAGCGCTGGGTATTGGAAAGGCCGGGAGCTGTAAGGGCTTACCATTGATGCACTTGTCCTTGAAGATCGACGGCAGAAAGACCTGAAGCACTTCGTTCCCATAGGCGAAGACGAGGAAGGCATAGGGGACCGTGTCGGTCTCCGCCCGTCGCCGCATGAGCATAAGGACGACCAGATCATTCGGCATCGGGCCGGGGATGAAGGTGCGGAACACCGGGAATTCAGCGACGAAGTTGCGTGAGTGGTCGGTATTGCGGATCCAGTCATAGGTCTCGCGGAAGTGCTGGGTCTCCACATCAGGAATCAGGGTTAGGCCGATTTTGACCAAACCTTTGAGTGCCGCCACGGGAGTGTAGGTATCCCGATGAAGCTCGAAGCAGACTCGCCTTGCTTTCTCGTCCACCTCGAAGGATGGCTCGTTTTCGTATTCCTTCACTCGAAAGCCTGTGTTGGAATACTCGAGACGCCAGCCTTTGCCGGGTCCCGGCTTCTTGATCGTTGGCACACCATTCCGTCCACTGACCCGGGACAGTGTGCGCATTGGTTTCGTCCAATTTCCAAGTTGATTCTCGATGCCATCACCGAAGAGATGATTGCAGGCATCGCATTCGTAGTTGCTGAACAACTCCATGTTGCCGAAGGCTGCAGGCAACGCGTGTGCTTTACTCCTGAAGGTGACCGCAGGTTCGTTCTTTCCGCAGAAGCGGCAATGCCGAGGCCGCTCGGCGTTACCGAGCATCAGCCTCATGTAAGGCTCAAGGAGGACGTTCCAAACGCCAGTATAGTGTTTGTCGTAAAAGTCGGCCGCCTCAACCACGGCGGCGGGAAAATCGATCATCGTAGGGCTGTCTCCATTTGTCCAACACGGGCCGAACGCTCGTGGGGATGGGGTTGACGGCCGCCACCTGGTCGCCGTACCATCCGCCCGCGTTGTTGGGCAGCCTCTGGTGCCTGTTGTCGACCCTGGTTGACTCTCCTCTTCGGCCGGAGGTTCCCTGGCGATTTGCCGGGGCGGGTCAGCGGAGTTGTCGGCGGGGTCTTCCCAGTGGGGGGATCAGCGGCCCGGCTTGCCTAATATTTCGGCATCGCGCCTCTATGAAATCGGAATCCCCTGGAAAAACACCGGCGGGACACTTCCGTGTTTGCTGGGCGCTTTCGGTATCCGCCGCGGCTTGGATCGGGATTAATACATATTTAGTACTGTACAATGGATCGTTTGCCACATGTATCGGGCAATCATTCGATATTGGCATACTGTGGAGAGGGGATGTCCCGGTGGTTTCCCGGGCCTTCGTCCCGCGAGCGGGGGTGGTCACGGAGAGGGCATCCTGGGGGGCGGCTCCTCCTGCGCCGGGCGATAAATTGGGTCTCGGGAGACAAAACGCGATTTTCACTTGCCAAGGGATTGTTGGGGGTCCTACCATTTTCGCAAGGGACGAAGACCCAATCCGGAATCCAAACGATCGGGAATCA
>PEAJ01000285.1 GCA_002753495.1 Magnetococcales bacterium HA3dbin3
TACCTGACCTTCCTGACCCGGGAGATCGAACGGGTCGCTTCCCTGTTCGATCGCCAGCGGCCAGTCGTGCAGCTTCACTTTGGTGGCGGCAGCCCAACCTACCTCAACTCCGGCCAGATGACCCGCCTGATCGAAACCATCCAGAGCCGATTCAACCTGATCGGCGGAGACGAAGGGGAGTATGGCATCGAGGTCGACCCGCGCGAGGTTCCACGTGAAACCGTGCGCACCCTGCGCGCGTTGGGGTTCAATCGCCTCTCCATCGGTGTGCAGGATTTGGACGAAAAGGTTCAAAAGGCGGTCAACCGTGTCCAGCCCCAGGCCCTGAACGAACAGGTGGTGACCGAGGCCAGGGAGGTTGGTTTCCGGTCGATCAACATCGACCTGATCTACGGCCTGCCACACCAAAGCGTCGATTCGTTCCAAACGACGCTGGAAACGGTGGTGCGCAAGCTGAATCCGGATCGCCTGGCCGTTTTCAACTACGCCCATCTGCCGCAATATTTCTCGCCGCAGCGTCGCATCAACGCCTCCGAGCTCCCCAGCGCCGGGACCAAGCTGCATATTTTGGAAAACACCATCCGCTACCTGACCGACAGCGGCTATGTCTACATCGGCATGGATCATTTCGCCAAGCCCGACAACGAACTGGCGGTGGCGCAGCGGCAGGGGGTGTTGCATCGCAATTTCCAGGGCTACACCACGCACGCCGAGTGCGACCTGGTGGGGCTCGGGATTACCGCCATCAGCCAGGTGGGGGCCTGCTACGCCCAGAATCTCAAGGATCTCGACGCCTATTATCAAAGGTTGCAGGAGGGCGGACTGACCGTGTTTCGCGGCCTGCGGTTGACGCCGGATGATTTGATCCGCCGCGATGTCATCATGCGCCTGATGTGTGATTTCCAGCTTGACCGGTCGGCGGTCGAGGCGCGGCATGGGGTGGTGTTCGCGGACTATTTCCGGGATGCACACACGACGCTGCGCGGCATGATTGCCGACGGCCTGCTCATGGAGAGCGGTCCCCTGCTGCGCGTCACGCCGGCCGGTCGCCTGCTCATCCGCAACATCTGCATGGCCTTCGACTGGTATCTCAACCACGCCGAACAAAAAAAATCTTTCTCAAAGACCATCTAAGAGGCTGTTTAAAAACGTCGGATTGCGCCGCCTAAGGCGAGGAAGAGCGGCGCGCAGACGCGCAGTGTACTGTGCTGTGCATGAGCAATCGAGCACCGATCTGACGAAGCCGCGGCAAGCAGGACGGTGTTTTTAGACAGCCTCTAAGATTGTTTGTGGCGAGTGAGATGGGGTCCAGGGGGCCGCGCTCCCTGAACCCCATCTCAAACGCCACCCCAACAACCATTGGCTGTCAGTAACGAACCTGCTTGACCTCCAGGACGTTCTCCACCCGGGCAAGCGCCGCCATGATCGCCACCGGCACCTCCTGATCGACGTTGATGAAGGCGATGGCATGCTGCCCCGCCCCCGTGCGCCCGAGATGGAAATTGGCGATGTTGATGCCAGACTCGCCGAGGATGGTCCCAACACGACCGATCAATCCCGGCGCATCCTGATTGGCGATGAAGAGAAGATTACCCTCCGGGGTCGCCTCGATCGGCACGCCGTTCATCGACACCACACGCGGCTGAGTACCATTGAACAAGGCACCCGAAATGGAACGCTCGCGCCGCTCGGTGGTGATGGTGACGTTGATCAGGGAGGTGAACCCCTGCTTGGCGCGACTGTGAACGCTCTCCACCACCTCGATTGCCCGCTCTTCGGCGATCAGGGGGGCATTGACCAGATTGACGCCGGTTTCGAGCATCGGCGTGAGAATGCTGTTAAGAACGGTGTTGGTGATCGGCTTCAACTTGAGCTTGGCCACCTCGCCTTCGTAGGTGATGTGCACCTTTTTCACGCCGGTTTCGGTCAACTGGCCAAGCGTGGTGCCGAGTTTGTCGGCGAGGTTGAGGAAGGGACGCAAACCGGGCAGCTCCTCCTCGGAAACCGAAGGGATGTTGAGGGCATTCTGGATCGTGCCATTGAGAAGGTAGTCGGCGATCTGCTGCGCAATCTGGATGGCGACATTGACCTGCGCCTCGCGCGTCGAGGCGCCAAGGTGCGGGGTAAGGACGACGTTGTCGAACTCGAACAGGGGATGATCCTTGGCCGGCTCCTTCTCGAACACATCAAGGGCGGCGGCGTAGATCTTTCCCGATTTGAGGGCATCATAAAGGGCAGCTTCGTCGATGATACCACCACGGGCACAGTTGACGATGATCACCCCATCCTTCATGCGCGCAAAAGCAGCGGCGTTGACGATATGGCGCGTGTGCCGGGTCAGGGGGGTGTGCACGGTCAGAACGTCAATGCGCGGCCAAAATTCGTCGAGATTGTCAACCAGCTCGACGCCCATGTCCTCGGCGCGCTCCCTGCTGATGAAGGGGTCGTAGGCGAGGACACGCATCTTGAGCCCGAGGAAACGCTCCACCACCAAGGCGCCGATATTGCCGGTGCCGATGATGCCCAGGGTCTTGTTGTAGAGCTCGCGGCCCATGAAGCGGCTCTTTTCCCACTTGCTCAGGCGCGTCGAGGCGGTGGCGGCGGGAATCTGGCGGGCGGCGGCCAGGGTCAGGGCGATGGTGTGCTCGGCGGTGGTGACGGTGTTGCCGAACGGGGTGTTCATGACGATCACCCCCTGCTTGGAGGCGGCGGGAATGTCGACGTTGTCGACACCAATGCCAGCACGACCAATCACCTTGAGCCGACCGGCAGCCTGGATGAGATCGGCGGTCAGGCGGGTGGCGGAACGAATGGCCACGCCATCGTATTGGCCGATGATTGCCTTCAGATCATCCGGGGTGATGCCGGGCTT
>PEAJ01000286.1 GCA_002753495.1 Magnetococcales bacterium HA3dbin3
TGTATACCGGAGATCCGGCGGCGGCAAAAGGGGCGATCGCCGCCGCCAGCCCGCGCGCCGAATAGACGCTGCTTGTCGTCTGGTAGGCGGCGTTGATGCCCGGAAAGGCGATGAGGGTGGCGGCGACGAGAATGACCAGGCTGGTCTGCAAGTGGTGGCGTTGGCGATAGGCCAGATAAGTGCCAAGCGCAAGCACCCCCCAACCCCCGAGCGCAGCAAGGCGGAAGTGGTCGATCATCGCTGGCGACAGGCGCGTGTTGGCAAAAAACGGCGTCGGCCAGAGCAGAATCACGGCGGAGAGGGCGAGGATGCCGGTCAAAATCCACAGATCGAGACGCAACGACACCCGCGCATCACAGGCCAGATGACGCCCGACCAGCAGCGCAAGCGGCGGAAAGATCGGCAGGATGTAGGGGATCAACTTGGAGTGGGAAAAGGAGAAGAAAAGAAAGATGAAGACGCCGTAGACCCAGAGCAGCCGCAGCGGCGCGAAGCTCCCGGCATCGGCGGGTCCCCAGGCAAACCCCGGCCGGATAAGGACCCTGACCGCGCGTGCCAGCAGGGGCAGGGAGCCGGCGAGCAGGACCGGCAGAAAGTAAAAGACGGTCGCGTTGCGGCTGTGAATTTCGGTCGTGTAGCGCAGCAGGTGTTCGCGAATGAAAAAAAATTCCGGAAACTCCGGGTTGCGCCAGGAGACGAGCAGAAACCAGGGGGCGGTCAACGCCAAATAGAGCAGCAATCCCCGGCCGAGGTGCAGGTGACGCCAGAGTATAAAATCGCGTTGCCAGAGGGAGTAGAGGGTGACCGCCGCCGCTGGCAGAATCACCCCCATCGGCCCTTTGCTCAACGTTGCCGCGGCGAGGCAGCCCCAGGCGACGAGCATCCAGCGGCGGACGAAGGGGGCATCGTCGCGTCTGCCTTGCGCGAGCAGCAGCGCGCCAAGACCGAAGGCCATGAAGACGCTGGTGCCCATATCCAGGGTGTGCATGTGTCCCATGGCAAAATAGAGCAGGGAGCTTTGCAGGAAGGCGGCGGCGTAGAGTCCCGCCGCTTCGCCAAAGAGGCGGCGGCCGAGCCAGAAGGTCCAGAGGATCCCCAGCCAGCCGAGGCTTGCACCCCAGAGCCTTGATGCCCCCTGGTTGACACCGAACAGCTTATAGGCGATGGCCGTTCCCCAGTAGTCGAGCGGGGGTTTCTCGAAATATTTGAAGTCATTGAGTCGCGGCGTGATCCAGTCGCCGGAGGCGACCATCTCGCGCGGGATTTCGGCGTAACGCCCTTCGTCCGGGTCGCGCAAGTCGCGCAGATCGAGCAGGCCAAACCACAGCACCACCGACAGCACAAGCAGCAGCAGGAGGATGCCGCGCTGGCTGCCGGTAGCGGGTTCGGGGGTGGTGTCGGATTCGGTCATGGCAGCGTATCCAGGGCATGATGCGAACGGTGAACCGGGTGAAGATCGCCGGAGAAAATGTCCGTCAGGGCGGGGTTTCCAGATGCACGCCAACGAAATTTGCGCAACAATGCCACCCATGGACCAGGAAGGAGGATATCATGCCTGTAGACTCGGTTGTTCATATCCGCATCGACGCGCGCATCGAGGAGGAGGCAGCGGCCGTGCTGGCGACAATGGGCCTGACGGTGTCTGACGCCTTTCGTATTATGCTCACCCACATCGCGCATGAAAAGGCATGGCCATTCGCGCCACTGCTACCGAACGAAACCACCATGGCCGCCATGCGTGAGGCGCGTGCCGGTGGTCTCAAGGGCTTCGATTCTGTCGAGACGCTCATGGCAAATTTGCATGCGGAGGATTGAGTACACTGGTCGGTTCAACCGTCCCGTTCCCGACGCGCCACCCAACGGTGCACGCGATTGATCACCCGCTTCTGCATCCCCTCCGCCAAGGCCGGATAGAAAGGAATCGCCAGGGCGGAGGCAAGAAAGCGCCGCACCCCCGGCAGCTGCCCGGCCACCGCCTCGGGCTGGTACCACACCGGTGCCGCTGCATCGATTCCGGCCTGGGCGAGGAAGGTTTGCAGGGCATCGCGATCGGCCGGATCGGCAAAGGCGAGAAAAAACCCCTCCCAGCCGCGCGCAACCTCGGCAAGCGGGAGCTGAAATCGCCCGCGCGTGCGCAGCGCCAGGTAACGCCCTGCCAGCTCCTGCCGCCGGGCAAGGATGGTGTCCAGACGCGCGAGCAGGGCAAGCCCCAGCGCGCAGGCGGCACTTCCTGGGGGTTGTTGGCGCTGGCGGCGCAGATCCGCGACCAGGGCGGCATTATTGGAGAGCAGCAGTGTGCCCAGGCCGACCGGCAGGATGCCATTGCCGTCAAAGTGGACGATTTGTGCCCCGCCCCAGCCGCAGCCGGGCAGGGGAACGATGATGCTGGAGATCTCTTCGAGCAGCCATGGTGGCGGATCCCAGGCCAATTCCGGCCGGGTGGGGAGGCCGAACGGATGTCGCCAGATTCCTGCCACCGCCGCCCCCGATCCAGGGGGTATCAGGCGGGTTGCCGATGTGGCCAATCCCCCGGTTTGGGGGTCAACGTCGTGCCAATGCGGGTGCAGCCAGGCGTCGGCGCAGGCTTCGCGCCATGCGGGTGGCAGCAGGGCGTCGGCGACGATCCCGGCTCCGGATGGCCAGCCCAGGAGGCGTTTCAAGGCAGCAATCAGCTCCGTGGCATCGGCGAAGGCGACGGCGGGGCGATCCCACAGCACCGACCAGGCTTGTTCCCACTGGTCGAGGAGGTCGGCGTCGAACCAGGGGTTGTGTGCCAGGGTGGTGTAGACGGCTTGTTCGTCGGCTGTTGTCAGGTCCGGTCGGGCCAGGGGGATGGGGGGGGTGTGGTGGCATGTCGTTCTTCCCGCCCT
>PEAJ01000287.1 GCA_002753495.1 Magnetococcales bacterium HA3dbin3
GACTTTGTCATGATCGCGCGCAGCTGTTCTTTTGCCTCTTTCTGCGTGTGCTGTTCGATGACACGGGCGGCAACCGCAATCTCTTGACGCGAAACCCCAGTCCACGCCGGGTCTTGCGCCATAAACAAAAACTCCTGCCGCCCGCCGCTGAAAACAAAAATGCGCCCCAGATCACCCTCGTCCATGCCGATCTCCACTACCCGCCCCGGATGCGCCGCCATCTCCGGCGCCTGGTACCAGCGCCCGTCGATCTCGATGCCCTTTTTCCGAATCGTGCGTGTCGGCTCCTTCGGCGCCGGCGCCAAAAGCAGATCCAGCGCACGCTCGTCTTTCACCCGCCGCACCGGCTCGGTCCAGGTGCTGAGTTTTTGAAACGGCGTCATGCCGTTCATCCCCTCACCGCGATGGGCCTTGTGGGTATTGACCGTATCCGCCCACTGGTCGCAAAAATCTTGCAGCTCATCGGCCGTCAGGCGCAGAGCTACGGTATACCGCTCCCCGGTGCCGCCGGGCTTTTTCATCAGTCGCTGAGCAAAACTCTCCCGTGACTCAATCGCTTTTCTTTCCTCCACGCTGTGCCCGACAAACCCGGGCAACAGCTCGACAATCCCGTGTGAAAATGAGCGAAAAGATCGTTCAATGAATGGCTTATCCTCCGGCGTGAATGGCCGGCAGACCTCTTGATGAATATCCAAATTTTTCATGACCAGCACGACATGCTTGGAGACGTAGTCCGAGCCGTTATCGGTCCGAATCCGCTCTGGCACCCCCCAGTCGAGAATCGCTTTGCGGATCAGCGCCGTCACTGCTGTTGCCCGACTCGTGCGCGACACCAGGTAGCGCACGCGCCGGGTGTAGATGTCGATCACCCCGAGGATGGTATGCCGCTTGCCGTCGGCGAGCATGACATCGGCCCAGGTCGAATCCATCTCCCAGGTCTGATTAAGCCGCACCACCTCCTCGGCTTTGGATCCCTGCGCGGTTTTGAAGCGGCTGCGCCACTTGTCAGGATTGGTAAGCGACAACCACACCGATTCATTCTTCTCCATCCAGCCGTGCCGATAGCGGAGCAGCGCTGATTCTGAAGGGATTTCTGACCCGAAGCGCACCCGCATCGCCTCATGAATCATCGCGTAGCTCGCATGTGGAAACTCAATACTCATCGCGACGACAAAGTCCTGCTGCTCCCGGCTCAAAACCGTGCGCCCTTTGTGGCAGCCAAAGCGTGCAACAACTGCCTGCAAACCGGTCTTTTTCTGTCCCAGATCCCAGCGCAGCAGGGAGCGCGGCGACACCCCGCGCTTAAGCTGCCGCTCTGCCGCCACGGAGAACTGATACACCCCGCCTGCCGCCACCAGCGCGAGAAACTGCGCCATCCCCGCCTTTTGATTACGCGGCTGCTGTGCCTCCTCGTACCGCCACCACGCTTCCAAGATCTCCAACCGCCCGTCGGCGGCTTCCCGGTTGTAGGGGGTGGCCTGGTTGTACAAGGCCAGCCCCTGCTCGCGCGCCCGCTCCAGCTCCTGCGCCGACGGCGAGGGGATGGAGGTCTCCGCCGGAAGGGCCTCCGCCGTCGCGCGCCGACTCACGAGCTGCGTTGCCCGCCGCCGCGCCGCCTCGCACAACCCCTCCACCTCCGCCAGCGTCACCACCTCCCGGTGCCGCTCCACCCAGGCCACCTGGGTGGCCGCGGGTAGGGCAGAGACGGCGTATTCCCAGCCGCCGCCGCGGCCCTGGTGCTTCTGGCGAGACCAGCCTTCGCGGGTGGCGCGAGAGGTCGCTCTCCGCACCGTGCCCGGCATCTCCGGCAGGCCGGCAAGCTCCTGGGGAGTCGCCCAGAGCGGGAAGGGGGTGGGGGCGGTCACGACGTGATCCGCTTCCAGGTCCGCCATCGCTGCATCCGGACATGGAGCCGCTCGGCCACGCTCCGCATCGCCTCCTGCACGACATGCGGCTCCCAATCCACAGTCTTGGGGGCCTGCAAAATGCCGAAGGCGTACTCGTTGAGAATCCCCAGGATGATTTCCGCCTCCCTCGGATCCAAAGGCAGGTCAATATCATCGTCCTCGACTTCAGTCGGCTCCGAAGAGGCTGCCGACTCGACTGGGGCGGACTGCGCCGGCGGGGATATCACCTCCCCTTCCACCACACGGTCATCGGGCAAGCTTTCGCGGCGCGCTTTTTCAGGAGCCGATCCTTCCGCGACCGCTTCGGCGGAGGGCTGGCTCTCCTGGGGTTCACGGATCGTCAGCGGCGGCTGCGCCATGATGTCACGCAGCCTTTTGATGGCCAACCGTTCGGTCTTGGGGGTGATTTTTCCCTCGGCAACCGCCTTTTCAAACCCCTCCTCGCCCAACTTGACGATCTCGCGCATCGTCGAAATGTGCGGCGGCAAAAGCCGAACGTGTTCGGTTTTTGCGAACGGCGGAAAATCGGCCACTGCCATCAGGTTTTGCGCGGTGTCCTCGCTGAAGGGAAGTTTCTCCCGAACCATACTCAAAAACATCCCGTGCGGCAGGCCTTTCTTGGCCTCCGTCAACAGCCGCCCGATCTGGATGAAATCGGCCACGGTTTTCTGCGCGATGCCGGTGATGTGGTCGACGAATTGCTTTTCCAGGATAGACATGGCCCGGTCGCCTTTCGGGTGGGACTGGTCTTTCAATGTTTCATGTTGCGGCATCGCTCAAACTCCCCTTCGGACGGATCCTGAAAATACCCGACGGCACTGCGCAGCATCCCCACCATAAATGCACCAGGAAACAGCCTCTTCCCGAGCGTGAAAGTCCAGCCAATGATACTGAGGGCCACCTTGACGACCCGCTCATTGCTCGCATCCTCGCCCAGGCAGC
>PEAJ01000288.1 GCA_002753495.1 Magnetococcales bacterium HA3dbin3
CGGTCATGGACGGTTACGAGGCCACGCGCCGGTTGCGCGAAACCTTTTCCGCCACCGAGCTGCCGATTGTCGCCATGACTGCCAATGCCCTGAAGAGCGAGAGGGATCAATGTCTTGCCTTGGGGATGAACAGCTATCTGACCAAGCCGGTGCATATCAGGACGTTGTTGACCACCCTGACCGAACTCCTGCAATCCCGACCTGCTCAACGTGACCCGCGGGTGGAGGCGGAGGCGGGTGTCGCGCAGCCGGGGTCGAATCCGCTTGTGACGGCATTGGCGGGCGTGGCTGGTATCGACCTTGGTGATGCCCGGGAGCGTCTGGAAGACAATCTCCCACTTCTGGTGACCCTGCTGCGCAATTTTGTCGACAGAAACGCCGACAGCGCCACCAAACTGGTTGCCTTGCTCAATGCCGGGGAGATGCGGGCATTTCGTTCCCTGCTGCATGGCATCAAGGGTATTGCCAGTAACATCTCCGCCACCGGCATTGTGGCGCAGGCGGTGGCGATCGAGGCGATGGATCCGACCCATCGCGAGGCTTTGCGTCAGGCAACGGAGAATTTGCGCCGGGATTTTGATGATCTGGTGCGCGAGGTGGCCCGGGTTCTTTCGGTCGGTTCCTGATCGATCCTTAAGGGTAGCGCGGAGAAAAAACGCCATGAGCCTCGATTTCACCCCTATGGGACGCTGCATCCATACGTTGGAAGAATCTTTGCGCCACCTGGACGCCGTGGACGGCAACGATACGCTCCATGAGATTTTTCGCAACGCAGTCATCAAGGGGTTCGAGTCGACGCTGGAGGTTTCCGGCAACCTGCTGCGCAAGGCGTTGCAAGAATACATGGGGGATCCAAAGGCCATCAGCAGGCTGGTGTTCAAGGATGTTCTTCGGCATGCCGCCACCCATGATCTGATGACCCTGGACGAGGTGGAGCGCTGGTTCGCTTATCGCGACAGCCGCAACAGTGCCGCCCACGATTATGGCGAGGCGTTTGCGACACACGTTCTCGGGTTGATCCGCGCCTTTGTGGAAGACGCCAAACGACTGCATCGCACCCTGGAGGAGCGGCATGGTCGATGCGCCGACACTTGATCTGCGTCCGGATCACTTGACCGAGGTGATGCGTTTGTTGCGCGTCCATCTTCCACGAGCGGAAGTCTGGGCTTTCGGCAGCCGCGTCGGTGGCACCTCCTGGGAAGGAAGCGACCTGGACCTGGTGGTACGTCATCCCGACCAGCTGGATGTGCAACAACCCTCTCAATTTTTCGACTTGAAGGAGGCCTTGACCGACAGCAACCTCCCCTTTCTGGTGGAGATCCACGACCGGGCACGGATCCCCGAGAGCTTCCACGAAAATATTGAAAAATGCCACCTGGTCTTGCAAACAGGGGAAGCAGCACCAGAATTTGTATCGGATGAAGGGATGGAACAAACGCCATTGCCGTGTGCCGAGAGTGCCTTGTCCCTGGATTGGGAACAACCAGGGGAAAGGAAGGCGTGGGCACATTTGCAACCGGATAAGTAGTTCTGCCGGGTAGGGCTGGAACGACTGGTGATACCCCGATAAAAACGGAGAAAAGGCCATGATGCATTCCTACGAGGCAGAAATTGACGTTGAAGGTCACGTCCGGCTGTTGGAACCGGTCCGGTTGCACGGCCCCTGTCGCGCCGTGGTCACGGTGCTGGGGCCTTTGGGTTCCGAGAAAATCGCCAGCGACGCCATGGCATCCTCCCCGGATTGGCGACGCTTTGTCGGGATCATGAAGGAATCGCCCCATTTCAACGGCGATCCCGTCTCCATTCAGAAGGCGATGCGCGATGAATGGGGTTGATTGGTTGCTCGACATCAACCTGGTAATCGGCCTGCTCAAGAAGCACGACACCGCCGTGGCGCTTGCCAAGGAGCAGATACGCCGAAGCGGGATGTTCAAACTCCCCGACGCCATTATTGCCGCCACGGCGCTGATGTTGAACGCCCAACTGCTGACCCTGGACCAGGGCATGTCTCGTTCGTTGGGACGGGTTGGAAACAGGCTTGAGGAAGAAGCACCATGACCTGGGTGGTGTCAATCCCCCGCTGAAGAACGATGGATCCATGATCGACCATGACAAGCTCAAGAAGTCGCTCCGACACCTGGAGGCGCAATACGCCAACCATCAACGGGCGCAACATCGGCCTGAACTCACGGAGATTGACCGCGAGGGCATCGCCGAGTCGGTCATTCAGCGGTTTGAGACCTGTTATGACACCTTGTGGAAGGATCTCAGGCGCCACTTGATGGAAGTCCTGGGATTGCCGGAGGTGCCCAGCAGTCCGAAACCCATCCTCCGGCTGGCGGGACAAAACGATTTGCTGCCCTCGCCGGTGGAGCAGTGGCTCAAGTATGCCGACGCTCGCGTCGGTACCAGCCACGATTATAGTGGCGACAAGGCGGCCCAGGCGCTGGCGATCATGGAGTCGTTCATCACCGATGGCATCAACCTTTACCAGACGATGACAAAAACCCCATGGGCATGACCGGCTTGGATCTCACACCGGAGCAGGAGGCGACAGTGCAGGTGCTGTTGCGCCGTTTTCTACCCGGCGTCACGGTGTGGGCCTACGGTTCCCGCGTCAAGGGAACCGCCCGGACTTACTCCGATCTGGATTTGGTGGTCTTCGCCACCTCCACCCAACGTGCCCTGGTCTCGGAACTCAAGGAAGTTCTGGACGAAAGCAACCTCCCCTTCCCGGTGGATGTGCTGGTCTGGGATGAACTGCCAGAGAGGTTTCGGCGCACCATCGAGGAAAAGTACGGGGTGATGCAGGAGGGAATCGATAGGGGGGGTTGCCATGAC
>PEAJ01000289.1 GCA_002753495.1 Magnetococcales bacterium HA3dbin3
GGAAGACATTCAGGCGATAAAACAGATCCTCGCGAAACTTCTGCTGCGCCGACCAGGCCTTGAGGTCGCGGTTGGTCGAGGCGATCACCCGGACATCGATCTTGATCGTGCCGCGACTGCCGACCGGATCCACCTCCCCCTCTTGCAGCACGCGCAGCAGTTTCGCCTGGAGGTTCAACGACATTTCGGAAATTTCGTCAAGGAGGATGGTGCCGCCGTTGGCCTGCTGGAACTTGCCCTTGCGGTCGGTGAGGGCGCCGGTGAAGGCCCCCTTGACGTGACCGAACAGCTCGGATTCGAGCAAATTTTCCGGCAGGGCGGCACAGTTGATGGCGACGAAAGGATCCTTGTGCCGATCGGAGACCTGATGGACGTAGCGGGCAATCAACTCCTTGCCGGTGCCGCTTTCGCCCTGGATCAGGACGGTGGCCTTGGAGGGGGCCACCCGTCGCACCTGATTCAGGAGCTTTTTCATGTTCGGGTCGGCGGAGATGATGCGGCGGCCGCGACCCAGTTCCGGGTCAAAATACTGGTTGGCGTAGCGGCCGAGGATCTCCTGGAAGGTGAAGTCATCGATCGGCAGGAGGAGGTAATCGGCGGCACCGATGACGACTTGCTTCTGTGCCTCGTTGACGCTCCCCTTGACCGCGGCCACCAGGATCGGCATGCCGCGAAACAGGAAGGTCAGCTCACGCACCCCTTCGAGCGGATCGCCGGCCCCCTCCATCGCCATGATGATAAGGCTGATCGGGTTTCGTTCCGCCAGGCGCGCCTTGGCCGCGGCCACGGAAGGGACGGAGAAGGGGGTGAACCCGGCCTGCCGGACCTGGGAGGTGAGCGCCGCCCACTCCCGACCTTCCCGACCAACGAGCAGTATCTCCTTGATGTCAGCCATGGTGTCTCATTTTTCCGCTGCTTACCCAGGACCTAGGAGGATCGACCTTGTTGCCGGCGGTCGGTTTCCCTACTCCGCCGCCAGACTTTGTACCATCTTGAGGTGCAGGGCACTCTCCCGGGCGACGCGTGCCCAGGTGCTTTCCGGATCAAGGCGGGAGGCCTCCTGGAAGGCCTTCTGGGAACCGGTCAGGTCCCCCTTGCGCTGCAGGATATCCCCAATCCGCATGTGCGCCAATGCCTGAACCTCTTTGTTGGTCGATTCCGTGGCGACACGATTGTAGGCGGCGAGGGATTTGTCATCCCCCTGCCACTCCTGAAGGACGGTGGCGTACCAATAGTGGTCGCGGCCATCCTGAACCGGTCTTTCAAAAAGGAGCTTCTCCAGGGTCCCGACCGCTTGTGGAAAGCGTCCACGGGCGGCGGCGGCCATTGCCAGCAGGCGCAGTCGGCGCTGTTTTTCGTCCGCGTTGAACACCGTCTCCGGAAGATTTTCCAGGAGGTTCATGATGTCGTTCCACTGCTCCTTCTTCGCCAGGCGTCCGGCCTCGGCGAGGATAACGCGCGCCGCCGGTGGGCTGATTTTTCGCGTCGCGCCGCCATCAGCCTCGCCGGCGGCGGGTGCCTCGGGCTGCTTCATGGAGACGAGCAGCTGTGACAGCTCGGCCGCCTCGGGGAGCTTGTTCTCCTTGAGGAGGGGGGGGACCCGCTCGGGCAGGCCGATGCGCAGCAACGCCTCGGCCAGGATGGCGCGTGGACGTTCAAAATCGGGACGCTGGCTCCAGTCAAAGCCGAAGGTTTCGGCCAGGGCGACGGGTTGCTCCGGGCGGCCGGTGGCCACCGCCTCGCTCATGCCGGTTTCGAGGATGTTCTTCTTGAGGATATTGACGCGGCTGACAATTGCTCCGCGCGAGGAGAGGATCAGCAGGTGATTGAGCTTGGCCATCGCCTCATGGTAGCGCCTGGCTTCGGTGAGCAGCAGCGCCTGCGAAAATTGCGCCTCCGAGGCGGCACCGGCCAGGGGCTTTTCGGCGATGATCGCGTCGAGCTCCTTCAGGCGCTCCTCAAGGGGACGCTTGTCATCGAGGCGAATCTTGTAGATGCGTTGCCAGTACATGGCCTGCGATTTGGGAAATTGCAGCGCCAGACGCGCAAAAATTTGCTCCGCCTCCTTGAGCTTGCCCATCCGGCGGTTGATGTCGCCGATACGGAGCAAAGCCCACGGCGCGCGCGCTGGATCCTTCGGGTAGTTGTCCAGGAAGCGGATATACATCGCGTAGGCCTGGGCAAAACGGCCACTGTTGAAGTAGATGTCGGCCATCTCCTGCAAGGTTCCCGGCCGGTTGGCGAGGATCGAGGAGAGGGTTGCGGGCAAGCCGTCGAGGATGGTCGTTGCCTGCTCGCCGTGGCCCTGGCGCGAGGCCAGACGCGCCAGCAGAAAGTGGGCATCGGCCTTGTTGCGATCGTTTAAGGGCTCCATCTTCAGGATGGCGCGCAGGGCCTTGTCGGCCTCGTCCCACTGTTCAAGTTCCATGAACGTGCGCCCGCGCTCCAGGAGCACCTCGGGGTCGTTCTTCGGCAGATTGGGATCGAACATGATCGCCGCGGCATTCTGGTACTGCTCGGCGGCATTGAAGGTGCGCAACTGCAACAGACGCAGCCTGGCGTACTGCTTGGTGTTGGGGTGGCGGGAGAGCAGCTCGCCGATTTCATCCAGGACAACGCCCGGCTGGCGTTCCAGGCGGTTGCCAAGCGCCAGCCGGTAGAGGTCGATCACCTCGCGATTGGGTGTCTTGGGGAAGGTTTCGATCAGGCTGTTGAGGTAAGCCCTGGCCTGGGCAAAATTTTGCTGGCGCTCGCTCTCCCTGGCCTTATCAAAGAAGTAGGCCTCGTCGACCGGGCTCTTCGCCAACGTAACCTTCTCGGGCGGATTATCA
>PEAJ01000011.1 GCA_002753495.1 Magnetococcales bacterium HA3dbin3
GAGGCGCGCGCAGGAAACCTGGTAACGCCACGCTAACTATTGGAAAATTTTGGGAAATTTTAGGAGATTTCGGACGCCCGGCGGGGCGATCCGGAGAGGAGAAAGTCAGGCTGGAAGAGGGGTGGCGGAGAGAGAGGGATTCGAACCCTCGGTACCCTTTAGGGGTACACACGCTTTCCAGGCGTGCACCTTCGACCGCTCGGCCATCTCTCCGTACTTAGGAACCTCACGGGCGGTGATTAGAGCAGATGCCACGTTTTGGTTCAAAGAAAAATGTGAGCATCCGGGCAATTTCGGCTCTGCGGGAAGCATCCGAAACCTGAACGGGGATGCAGGGTTCGGGGGAATTTTTTGTGCGATTGATGCCGAAGCCGACCGTGGCAACGCGGGCAAGGCTGGCCGCCTCAAAACACATTGGGCATGGCTCCAGGGTGACCGTCAGATGCGTCCCGCCAAGACGATAATTGCCAACCCGGGCCGCAGCCAGACACAAGGCCCGCATCTCCGCATGTCCAACCGGATCGACCGTCAACAACGGCTTATTGCCAACCAGGGCCAAGTGACGACCATGCCGATCCCGCAGCGTCGCCCCGATCGGCACCTCGGAGGCGGCACCCGCCTGGGCCGCCGCAACCAGGGCAAGCAGCAGGGCCGCGGCATCAGGTTCCAGGGGCCGCGGATCGCTTGCCATCGGCGACAGGGGGTTTTTTACGACCACGTTCCTCCTCCGGATTGTCAACATCCACCGGCCCGAGGAAGGTCAAATCAAAACGCGGGTGATCCCATGCCGTCTGGGCCGGATCACGGGAAAAAAGCCAGCTTTCGTGCAATACCTTCTCCTGAGCATCGGTCACCGACACCCAAACCGCGGGATTGACATGCCCCTCCGGTCCATGCACCGCCATGCCATCCTGGAGCAGCAGATCGGGCATGAAGGCAACCACCTCCAATCCTCCTCCCCAGGGACCGGAAAAACGGTCCCCCACCCGCACTTCCAGCCGCTTAACCACCAGTGTGCGCTTGTCGAGGAGTGAAAAGGCCATCGGCAACTTGACGTTTTCCTTGACCGCGGCAACCGACGGACGCGCGCGCAGAGTCAAGACATGCGGTGCGAGCGGCAACCGTTCCGCCTTCTGCGCTTCGACGACGACATAGGCATCGGAGGAGTCTGGTTCGGTGGAACACCCGGCAAGCGCAACCACGCACATGCCGCATCCAAGCCACCGACGCCATTTCCTGCCCATTGCCGTCAACCCATGTCGGGGCTTGTCCGGCTGATACACCATCGGCATGCGCACACTCTCGCCCTTTTCGTCCACGTTTGAATGGCTAACAGCACTTTCAACGTCCCAACGCCATTTTCAGACCGATGACCAGATCCATGACGTTGGTTCCGGTCGGTCCGGTCGCAAGCAGGCCACCGCTGGCGGCGAGGAAAGCCTGCGCATCAGCCCGGGCCAGGGCTTGCACAGGATCATGCCCCGCTGCCTGCCCGCGCGCAATCGTCTTGCCATCGACCACGGCACCGGCCCAGGGGCTGTCAGCGTCGCTGCCATCGCTGCCGGCAGCCAGGATGATCACATCCTCCCGACCCTGAATCACCTGCGCCGCGGCCAGGGCAAGGTGCTGATTGCGTCCCCCGCGCCCGGGGTTCGGCGGCAGGACAACCGTCGTCTCTCCGCCCCAAAGATATACGCCTGGCGCCCCCTGAAGCAATGCCGCGGCCACCGCTGCCCCTTGCGTGGCGGCATCACCGCTGAGGGTGCCGGCGGCCAAACGCACATGCCATCCCCGGCAACGCGCCCGCAACCCCGCCGCCCGCAAGGCATCCCCCACGGATCCGATCAGGCGGGTGTCGATGCGGGCAAACATCGGATCCCCCGGCACTGGCGGTGGCGGGACACGGTCAAGCAGCTCCCGCAGCCATGTCGGCAATCCCTCCGGCAAAGGGGTGTCCAGCTCAGGTAACAGCGGACCGGAGCCGATGCTCGCGGGATTATCTCCGGGCACGTCGGAGAGCAGCAGCACCGTTGCCGATCGCCCCGCCAGATGCGCCGCCAACCGTCCCCCCTTGATCCGCGAGAGACGCTTGCGAATCCGGTTCATCTGGTGAATATCCAACCCGCTGCCCAGCAACCAGCCGTTCACCCGACGCAGATCCTCCAGGGTGACCCGATCCGGCAGGGCCTCAACCAGGGCGGAGGCACCGCCGGAGAGGAGAAAAAGCCCCCGCTCTTCCTCGGTTCGGGCGGGATCGGCGGCGAGAAAGTCGAGCAGGGCCGCACCGGCTTGCAAGGAAGTGGCATCAGGCAGGGGATGCCCGGCCTCCAGGATGCGGATCGGCACCCCCGGGGGGAGTGATCCACCATGGCCAGCCTTGGTGACAACAAGACCGGCCCGCACCCGATCTCCGAGGATGGCTAACGCCCCTTGCGTCATCGCCAACGCCGCCTTGCCAACGGCAACCAAACGCACCGCCGGCCAGGTGCAGGCGAGCGGAGCCAGGGCAGCTCGCGCCACTTTCCGGCCGTCAACCCTTGTCAAGCCGGCACGAAACATATCCAATACATCCTCGACCGACTGGGAGAGCCCGACCCGATGCACCGTGTCGGTGCCCGCGGGTGAAGTCAAACCCGCCGGCTGCAGATGGAATGTGTTCATGTCGTGTCTTTATCTCCGGTGGAAACGACCGGGCTCCGGTGGAAACGACCGGGCCACGCGTTGATCAGCCGAGTTGGTATCGTCGCCCCGCCGCCAGGATGCGGCCATCCGTTGCAAGCAAATGGATTTGACCCCTCTCAGGCAACACCCCAACCTGCTCTCCACCCGGAACAGGGTGTCGGCGAAGCTGTCGCGCGGGCTGTGTTGTGGACTGCTCGCCCTTGGGATGATCGACGCCGCGCCGACGCCGGTCCAGGCGGAAGAGCCGGTTGCCTATACGGTGAGCTTCAAAACCGACGGCGACCCTACGATCGTCTCTTTGCTCGAACAAACCTCCCTGACCTTTCGCGAGCAGGACCAGCCTTCCCCATCGCGCATCCTGCTTGACAGCCGGGCGATGGAAGATCGCCGGCGACTGCTCAATGCCCTGCGTGCCCACGGATTTTTTGCTGCCACGGTAAGCCACGCCACCGACCCCGCGCAATCCCAAACGATCAACGCGGGGGACAGCTCCAGCATGGACACCGTGCAAGAACCGACCCCGACGCGATTGACGTTTGTCGTCGACTCCGGCCCCCGGTACACCCTGCGCAATTGCATTGTCGAGCCGCGGAAGGAGGTCCGGCCGGGGAGCTACACCCCGCCCACGGCTGCCGATCTTGGTTTGTTGCGTGGCCAACCCGCCGACAGCAAAAGGGTCGTGGCGGCGGATAAGGCCCTGTTGCGCCACGCACAGACGCATGGGCAACCCTTTGCCACGTTGCTGCCGCGACGGGTGATCGTTGACCACGCCACCCGTACCATGGATGTCACCCTGCGCCTGCAGCCGGGCGACACGGCGCGCCTGGGTCCGACCACCTGGAGCGGCCTGGAGACGGTCAAACCGGTGTTTGCTCAAAAACAGCTCCTTTGGCAAGAGGGGGATTCCTACGATCAGGAGGTTCAGGAACGTTCCCGCAACGCCCTGCTGAAGACCGGTCTGTTCGCCATGGTTGACTTGCGCCACCCGGAGGCGGTGGAGGCCGATGGATCGTTGCCGGTGACCATCGCCGTGCAGGAGCGGCTGCAACGTTCCTTCTCCTTTGGCGCCGGCATGACCACCGATCAGGGCCCCAAGGCCACCCTCGGCTGGGAACATCGCAACCTGTGGGGAGAGGGGGAGGATCTCGCCACCCAGGTCGATTATGGCCGCGTACATAAGCGCTTCAAGGGCAATTTGGGCAAACCTGACTTTGGCCGCAAGGATCAGTCGCTGCTGTTCGAATTTATCACCGAAAGCGAGGAGGTGGAGGCCTACCGCAAAAAATCGGTCGCGCTGCAAGGCGGCCTGGAACGAAAATATGCCAAGGAGCTGCGGCTTTCCCTCGGACTTTCCTACCGCCTGGTGGAGCTCTACCAGGGAAATTCGAGCGTGCCCGACGGCACCGGCACCTTCGGTCTGGTCTCGTTGCCGTTCAAGGCCACCCTTGATCACAGCGATGACCTCCTAAACCCCACCCAGGGCTGGCGTCTCAACGCTTTCCTCGCCCCTTTCCTCGATACCCTGGAAAATGGCCACTCCTTCACCAAGTTCCAGGCGCAAGTCACCGGTTACAAGCCGGTCAGCACTGCTCCCCATCTCGTGCTTGCCGGTCGAATCAAGGCGGGGATGCTTGTCGGGTCGGAGTTGAGCGGTGTGCCGACCGACGAACGTTACTACACCGGTGGCAATGGTTCCATTCGTGGTTACGCCTATCAGCTCGCTGGCCCCCTGGACAGCAATGGCAAACCTTTGGGAGGATGTTCCCTCCTCGAATCCTCGGTCGAGGCACGGGTTGAGGTGCAAAAGTCGGTGGAGGTGGTGTTTTTTCTCGACGAGGGGGCGGCAATCAAACGACCCTTTCCCGACTTCTCCGATCGTCCCTATTTTGGCGCCGGCAGCGGCATCCGCTACCTGACGCCAATCGGTCCCCTGCGGTTGGATGTCGCCGTCCCCCTCGATCGGCGACCTGGCATCGACCAGGGGTATCAAATCGCCGCCAGCATCGGTCAGGCATTCTGAACTTGAAGACATTCCTGCAACTGCTCGGCATTCTGCGTGCCCTTGTTCTCATCTCCTTCGCCTTGCTGCTTGTCCTGGTGGGGAGCCTGATCTATGCCCTGCGCACGCCGGCCGATATGGAACGTCTGGAACAAACCCTCAACCGTGTTCTCGCCGAGGGGGGGGTGCCGCTTGCCATGCACCAGATTCGCTGGCAATGGCCACTGCGCTTCGATATTGCCCGCCTGGAGATGAGCGATGCGCAAGGGATCTGGCTGATCGCCGAGGGGGTGTCGCTCGTCTGGTCGGGAGAGGCCTTGCCACGGGGCATCCTGCGCCTTGATCAAACACGGATAACGGATTTGACCGTGCAGCGCTCACCACTCCCCGTGGCCGTTCCGACAAGCCACGATACCGTGCCATCGGTGTCGGTGTCGCGATGGGGGCTTCCTGCCCTTCCCTTGACGGCCTTTGAGGCACGGGAGGTATCAATCGCCCGCGTGCGCTGGCTGCAACCGCCAGCGGCATTGCCGCGCGCCCTCTTCCCGGATGGAGTGGTGACTTTTATCCTGCGCGGCGGCGGTATCCTGCCGCTCTCCTCCCCGACGGCCGGATCAGCATCGCCGCCCGGGGCGACATGGCAACTGACCGCCGAACAGGCGGGGATTTTCACCCTCAACGCCCAGGGTACGCTGAGCCCCGACGGCAAATCCGGCACTGGCGCGGGGGATCTCATCCTGCCTGACCTGACGCCTTGGGGTCGGCTGTTCGGTTTGACCATCTCTGGACCTGCGCGCTTGAACCTGCGGGCGCAGGGGCCGTTGCAAAACCCTCAGCTACAGGCTGACCTGGAGCTGACCACCCCGCAACTGGGCGATCTGCATGCCGATCGGGCACAGGCTCATCTGACCAGCACCCTCGACCTGACTACGTGGGGAAGATCACCGCTCCCTTTTGACCTGTGGGCAACCCTCGGGTCGTGGCAATACCGAGAGGTTCGCGGCGAGCCTTTGCCGCTGACCGGGCACGGCACCTTCGATCCGGCAACGCGCGCCAGTCAGGGGATGCTCACCGCCGACCTTGCCGACCTCGCCCCCTGGCAGGCGGTGATCGCGCGGCAACGATCGGCCGCTGGAACGCCAGGCGCTGGCGAAGCGCGGGCAATTCACCCTTCCGCCGATGTTCGATCCTCTCTCGGTACTGGCGACGCGCCAACAGCCGGCGAACCCCCAACCCGTGACACGACTCCGACCAAAACGCCCACGGGCAAGGGTCGGCTCCAGGTCCATTTCAACCTGACCCCGGGCGGGGAGAGACTTGGCCTGAACCTTCAACTCGGTCTGCGCGATCTGCGCGACTGGTCCCCGCATCTGGCGGTGCTCGTCGGTCCGACACCGCTCTTTTCGGCGCAGATTGTCTTTCGCCCGCGAGAAGAGCAGCTGACCCTTGAGGCCCTCCGGCTGACCGAAGCCCCCCTCAAGCTGTCCGGTCAAGCGACCGTGCATCTGCCCACGCGCCAACTTGTCGCCGACGGCCAGGCCGAGCTGCCCGATCTGCGTCCCCTCGCCGCGTTGCTGCAACACCCGATCGCCGGGCAACTGCGCTTCAAGGCACGGATGACGGGAACGCTCACCGCGCCGGAGATCGAAGCAGAGGCATCGGGGGAAAAACTGCTCTGGAATCGCCAACCAATTGAGCAGCTACAGGCGCGGCTGAGCGCCCACCACGCGCTCGACAAACCGGAGGGCACCCTGGAGCTGACTGCCCGCTTCCCCGAAGGCCGGACGCGCGCCACGACCGCCTTTCACGCCGACGACCGGCAGGTGGTGTTGTCACGCCTCAAGCTCACCGCACCGGTTGGCGGAGCCGACGGGCAACTGCGCATCGATCGTGCTGACGGACTGGCGACAGGAAGCCTGAGTGGCGATCTGGAGCATCTGGCCGCCCTTGCCCCCCTGCTCGATGTTCCCCTCGCCGGTCGCAGCAGGCTGCACCTCGACCTTGACCACCTGCACGGGGTGCAAAACGCAGCTTTGCACCTCACCGGTCAGGCGTTGACCACCCCCTGGGGCACGGCCGAGAACCTGCACCTCGACCTGCGCGGCAGCGATCTTAGGCGTCAGCCGCAACTGAATGGCACCCTGACCCTGGCCAGCGGACATTATGCCACGCATACCCTCGAACAGCTGCGGGTGAAGATCGGCGGAAAAGGGAAGGAGCTGACGCTCGATCTCAGCGCGCGCGGCGAGGCGCTGCACCCCTTTACCCTGGCCAGTGCTGGAACGCTCCACCTATCTGACATTCTGAGCTGGAGAAGTTCAGGGGTGACGATGACCCTTGACCGATTGACTGGGAGCTGGGGCCAAGAGGCGCTGCGCCTGGCTACCCCGTTGCGGATCGCCTTCAAGCCAACCCTCCTGGAGATATTCCCCTTCGACCTGACCCTGGGCAAGGCGCGGCTCGTTGCCGATTTGCACGCCGCACCGGAGACGCTTTCCGGTCGGGCGGTGTTGCATCTTCCCCTGGCCCTGGTTGGCCCGCTGCTGGAAAAACCCTGGACCGGGGTGGTCGAAGGACAGGTCGATCTGTCGGGTTCGGCGCGGCAGCCAGCCGCGGCTGGGGTGATCAACGTGACCCAGTGGCATGCAACCTCGCCCGCCTGGGTCTCTCTCCCCCCGCTCAACGTCCGGACGACCCTCAACCTCGTCGGAGAGACCCTGGCCTACAACGCGACCCTTTCCAATCTGTCGCAGGGGTCATTGCAGGCTGCCGGTACGCTGCCGCTGGCCTGGCGTCTGCTCCCCTGGCAGCTGGAAAGCCCGACCGGGACGACGCCCCACGCCACTGTGCGCGCCGATCTGCGCCTCGAACAACTTGCCGCGCTCCTGGAGCTGCCACAACAAGAACTTGCCGGTCGGCTGCGGGGTGAAGTACGTATCGACGGGGATGCCGCGCAGCCACGCCTCAACGGAACCCTTCACCTCACGGAAGGGCGCTACGCTCACCTCGATTATGGCACCGAGCTGAAAAACATCGAGCTTGTCGCTGAAGCGCGGGGGCAGAGCCTGGCCATCACCCGTTTGACCGCGGCAAGCGGCACCGCCGGTCACCTTTCCGGCAGCGGTGATATCACCTTGAATCCGGAGTCGGGGTTTCCGTTGCGTGCCGAGCTGGAGATGACCCAGGTGGTGCCGGTACGCAATCGGATGGCCACTGCCCTGGCCGATGGCACGCTGCGCCTGAAGGGTCCGCTACTCTCCCCGCACATCGCCGGTTCGATCATCCTTGGGCAGACCGATGTGCTCCTCGCCAATTCGGAGACCGAGGATATCGATGTCATCGCCGTCGAGGAACAGGTGCAGGGGGTTCCGGTCGCGACCCACGCGATGCGCGCGCCCGTCTCGGCCAAACGCCCAACCCTCGATCTGACGCTCGTCTCGCCGGGTCGCTTTGTCACCCGGGGTCGGGGTATCGATGTCGAGTGGTCGGGCGAGGTCAAGGTGACCGGTCCCACCGACAACCCCGAGCTGCGTGGCCTGATGCAAATGCGCCGTGGCCAGGTTGATTTTCTCGGGCAAAAATTTCAGGTGGTGCGCGGCACCATTCAGCTTGTCGGCGATCATCCCGCCAATCCGATCGCCAACCTCGACGCCACCCTGCAGCGCAAGGATCTTCAAGCCACGCTGCATGTCCAGGGCCCCTTGCGTGCGCCCACCCTCTCTTTCGCGAGCGATCCGCCATTGGCGCAGGATGACATTGTCGCCAACATCCTCTTCGGCCGCACCACCGCCGAAATCAACCCCACCCAGGCCGCCAGCCTTGCCCTGGCGTTGCGTTCCCTGAAAGAGGGGGGTGGCAATGGATTTCTCGATCAATTTCAACAGGCAATCGGTGTCAGCAAGCTCGACTTCACCCCCGGTGATCGCCCGGAAACCGGCGTGGTCAAGGTTGGCAAATACTTGAACGATCAGATTTTCTTGCAGGTCGAGCGCGGCCTTGCCCCCGGTACCGGTGGTGTGTCGGTCGAAATGGATATGACCCCCAATCTCTCCCTGAAAACGGACATGCACGAGGAAAAATCCCAGGAGATCGGCATCAACTGGAAACACCAATACTGAAATCCAGGAGACAATCGATGTTGCAACCCTCCAGCCGCATTTTCCATTGCAAACAGCAGCACGGCGAGGCAGAAGTGCGGGCATCGATGCCGATGACAATTGCACAGGAAAAATTCGAAAAAAGGGATTGCTTTGCCAAAAAAATGGACTAGATTGACCTCGTCTCTTCTTCCGGTTTGCCCGGTTTCGCGTGGAGGTCCCCTTTCGCCATGAACAACCTGATCAAGCCAGCAACCCTGGCCATGCTCCTGCTTACCCTGGGGGCACTCTCCCTGATCTTTCTCTGGCGTTCGCATGGTGATGTTTCGATCGGACGCCGCCTGACGGAAAACCATTGCGGCGTCTGCCACGACATCTCCCCGGAAAAAAAGAACCAAAAAGGACCCTTCCTGTGGGGCATCGTCAATCGGCCGGTCGGTGCCGCCCAGGGCTATCGCTACAGCCAAGCGTTCATGAAACACGTCCAGGAACACCCCTTCATCTGGACCGAGGAGAACCTGGATACCTTTCTCGCCAATCCTCAGCAATTCATCCCCAACGTCCGCATGTCCGAACATCGGGTCGAACACCAGATCTCCTTCGACGGCATCGAGGACGCCACCAATCGCCACGACCTGATCACCTACCTGAAAAGGTTGCAGTGATGAACACCACGTCCCTGCCGCCAGGTCGGCCGGCCATGGCATGAAGCCCGCGGACCTCTCCAAACTGTTCTGGGAGATCATTCAGCCCCTCCTGGCAAGGGGAGGGGCGCTGCCATTTCCTGGGTTATCCGGATTGAGCGGAAGTTCCCTGTCGTGGGTGGTTTCGCTCCTGGCCCGGCGTTATGATAGACCTATAGTTTTAGCGACCGACTCGGCCGCCCGCGCCGAGACCGTATACCGGGAGTTGCTCTTCTTCTTGCAGAAGGCGACTCCACCGCCGGAGCTGCTCCTGTTCCCGGCCTGGGAAATTTTGCCCTTTGAACCCCTCTCCCCGTTTGGACCCCTGGTCGGGGAGCGCATCGCCTCCCTGTATCGCCTGCTTCAATGGCGTGGATTGGGGCCGGTTCAGGTTGGCGATGCGTCGGGGGGCACTGCCGTCATCGTCATCACCACGGTCAATGCCCTCATGCAACGCCTGATGCCAGTCGAGGTGCTGGCCAAACATGGCTTCACGGTGGCGGTGGGGGATCGGATTGATCTGCCAGCGTTTCGCACCTTCCTTGCCGAGGCGGGGTATCGCAGTGCGTCACAGGTGGCCGAGGCCGGCGAGTTTGCCGTGCGCGGCGGCATCCTCGATTTTTTCCCGCCGGGTCACGAGGAGGCGGTACGCATCGAGCTGTTCGGCGACACCGTCGAAACCATGCGTCAGTTCGATCCGCTGACACAGCGTTCGACCGACGACATCCCCCGCGTTCGTGCCCTGCCGGTGCGCGAGGTGATTTTGAACGAGGCGACCATCAGCCGCTTTCGCATCCATTACCGGGCCCACTTTGGCGCCGGGGCGGCCGATCACCCCATCTACCGGCAAATCTCCCAGGGTATTCCCCACCCGGGCATGGAGCAGTACCTGCCCCTGTTCTACGAAACCACGGTCACCCTGTTTGACTATCTGCCAGAGGGGACGCTTTTTTTTCTCGACCCGGGCTTCGACCTCCTGATCAACGAGCGGCATCAGGAGATCATGGAACGTCTGGCCATGGCGCGCGCGGGGCAGCACCCCTGCACGCCACCCGAGCTGTTCTACCTGACGCCGGAGACACTGCCGACCCTTCTCTGTCGCTTCCCCGTCCTCGCCTTGCGTCGCGGTGACCTGACCGCCGCCGATCAGCTCAGTTTCGGATTCGATACCGTCCCGGAATTTTTTCGTGACCACGAGGCCGAAAGTAAACCGGTCTTGGAGCGGGTCGCCGACTATGTGCGTCAATTGTGGCGCGAGGAGATTCGTGTCGGCATGGTGGTGCGCACCATCGGCCAGAAGGAGCGTCTGCGGGAGTTGTTGGAAGACAAGAAGCTGCGTGTCCAGGACATTCCCGATTGGGATGCGATGCTTGGTGCCACCCCGGGAACGGTTTTCCTCGCCGTGGGTGACCTCACCGACTGCTTTCTGCAACGCCGTCTGCGGCTGGCCATCATCACCGAGGAGGCCATTTTTGGTCTGCGTGTCCGGCGACGCCAGCTGGATCAGCGCTACCTTGACCAGCTCGTTGCCTCCTTCGCCGAATTGAGGGATGGAGATTTTGTCGTTCACGCCGACCACGGCATCGGACGCTTTGGTGGACTGGTCACCCTCGCCGTCGGGACGATCAAGAATGATTTCCTCGTCATTCTCTACGCCGACGACGACAAACTCTACGTGCCGGTGGAAAACCTCGACCGGGTAAGCAAGTATGCCGGCGGCGACGGCGTCACCCTCGACAAACTTGGCGGCGGCAAATGGGAGAAAGTCAAACATCGCGCCCAGGTCAGGATCATGGAGATGGCCGCGGAGCTGGTCCAGCTTCAGGCGCTGCGTGCATTGCAACAGGGGTTTGCCTACTCTCCGCCCGACCCCGTCTACCAGGAGTTTGCCGCTTCGTTTCCGTTCGAGGAGACCCCCGACCAGGCACGGGCGATCGAGACCGTCCTCGAGGACATGGCCTCACCGAAGCCGATGGATCGTCTGGTATGCGGCGATGTCGGTTTTGGCAAGACCGAGGTGGCGTTGCGCGCCACCTTTCGCGCCGTCATGGATGGCAAACAGGTGGCGGTGCTCGTGCCAACCACCATTCTGGCGCAACAGCACTTCGATACCTTTACCCGACGTCTCGCCCCCTACCCAATTCGGGTCGCCCTGCTTTCGCGCTTTCGCACCGCGGCGCAACAAAAAAGTGCCATCCAGGAGCTTAAGGCCGGGCAGGTCGAGGTGGTCATCGGCACCCACCGCCTGTTGCAGGGCGATATTGCGTTCAAGGATCTCGGATTGCTGATCGTCGACGAGGAACAACGCTTCGGCGTGGCGCACAAGGAACAGATCAAAAAAATGCGCGCCACCCTCGATATCCTCACCCTGACCGCCACCCCCATTCCCCGTACCCTCCACCTGGCGATGTCCGGCGTGCGCGACATCTCCATCATCGCCTCGCCCCCGACCAACCGCCTCGCCATTCGTACCATCGTCACCCAGTTTGACCGCCAGAAGATCCGAGAGGCCATCCTGCGGGAGATCTACCGTGGCGGGCAGGTGTTCTACCTGTTCAACCGGGTGCAGGAGATCGACAAGACAGCGGCCACCATCAGCGAACTTGTCCCCGAGGCCAAGGTTGGGGTCGCCCATGGACAGATGCGTGAAAGCCGTCTGGAACGGGTAATGATGTCCTTCTACCGTCAGGAGTTCAACGTCTTAGTCTGCACGACAATCATCGAAAACGGCGTCGATATCCCTTCCGCCAACACCATCATCATTCATCGGGCGGACAAGTTTGGCCTGGGTCAGCTGCATCAGCTGCGCGGGCGCGTCGGGCGGTCACGCCATCGCGCCTATGCCTACCTGCTGGTTCCACCACCGCAAACCCTGACCGCCGACGCACAGAAACGTCTGGAGGCAATCGAAAATCTTGGCGATCTCGGGGCCGGTTTCATGCTCGCCACCCACGACCTGGAAATCCGCGGCGCCGGCAACATCCTGGGCGACGAGCAGTCCGGGGAGATTCGCGAGGTGGGGTTCGACCTCTACCACCAGATGCTGCGCGAAGCGATCGCCACCCTCAAGGCCAACCCGACAGAGGGGGAAGGCGAGGCCCCGAATGCCCAGGAGGCGACCGACCTGGTCACCATCATCAATCTGCACCTTTCCACCTACATTCCGGAAGTTTATATTCCAGATGTTCATCAACGGCTTACGCTGTACAAACGCATTGCCCAACTCAGCACGCCGGAAGAGATCACCGACATGCGCGACGAGTTGGTCGACCGCTTCGGTCCCTTGCCCGAGTCGGTTGACAACCTGCTCAGGGTGCTGCGCATCAAGAGATTGTGCCGTGTGATGCGCATCGTCAAACTTGAGGCCGGCCCCAAGGGGGGGGTGATTCATTTCCACACCGAGCCCCATATCGAACCCGCGGCAATCCTGGCCATGCTGCAAGAGGGAAGCGGCCATGTTCGATTCAACCAGAAAGATCGTACCTTAAGCCTGAAGAATCGCAACTGGGAGGAGAACTCGCACCGCCTGACCGAGTTGCGACAAATTCTTGAATCGCTTCTGCCAACGCCGGCCAAACCCGCCGCCGCCCCGTCCGTCTCATCCCCCGCGCGCGTCACACCCGGCCATCGCCTCGTGTCGCCCGATTCGGGTCGGGAAGCGGCCCCCTCTCCACCGCGGACACCAGGAAAATCCCCGCCGGGCAGGCGATGAGAACAAAGAGCAGGACCGCTCCCGGATCAACTTGGGGTCAATGGTTTAATTCGACGATGGTGATGTCATCGGCCTGGTCCGGCTGGTCACGATAGGCCTCCAGGACATTCTTCAGAAGCTCAAGATTCTGGTCGGCAATGAGGATTTGCAGCAAAACGCTCTCCACGGCCTCCTGACCGAGGAAATTGCCCTCCGGGTCGGCAACCTCCACCACGCCGTCGGAAAAAGCGATCAAGCGATTGCCGGGATGGAATGCATGGGATACAGATTCCCCATCCAGCTCCGCGATCACGCCCATGGGCAAATCATCGGACGGAAAACGCGCAACGATGGCCCCTTCGGCAAACAGAAGCAACTCTGGCATGGAAAAATTCCACACGGTCAGAAGATCACGCCCCGGGTTGAGTTCCGCGAAACAAGCGGCCATGAACAGACCGGTCGGCATCTTAAGCTTTAGTTGCCGGTTGATTTCGCGCACGATATCAGCCAAAGGCAACCCTTTGGCCGTCATTGAGTAAAAAATATCGGAGACCAGGGGACCACCCAACGCCGCGGTGAGGCCATGCCCGGTAAAATCCCCGAGCATGACATACTGGCTGCCATCGGCTGGGCGGGCGGAAAGCAGCAGATCCCCCGCCGTCTTCTCCACCGGCGCCATGACGAAACGCATACGGTGGGGATCAAACCGCTGCGAGGCGCGCATGCGTACGATGATCTCTTCGATGAATCCCCGCTCATAGGCAAGCTTGTCGCGTTGCCAGGCCACCTGCTTTTCCATCCGAATGCGCTCGGTGATCCTCTCCGAAAACATCAAAATGCCACCGATGCGACCATGGCGATCGCGCCAGGGCAGGGCCTCCCAGGTGTACCAGTCGCTGCTGCCGTCCCTGTTTTCAAACAGTTCAGCATCCTTGCGTTCCCACACCCCATTGAGGCAGTTGTCGGCGATGTCGCGCCAGCGCGCGGGCAGGTCGGGGCAAAGCGCAAAATGGGATTTGCCCGTGACGGAGTGGGTTGCCAATTTGTGGTTGTCCAGCCAGCGCTGGCTGGCGTGGAGGTACTTCATATCCCGATCGAACAGGGCCATCGCCGCCGGAACATGACGAACGAGGAGCGATACGTAGGCGTGATGACGTCGACGCTGGATGAAAAAGAACAACAACAGCAACAAGACCATGTAGGCCAACAATCCCGCCAACCCCCTGGCGATGAGATGTTCCGTGGTGAACTCATTGTTGTTGGGAAGCAAAACGCCCACTTTCCACCCCGCCGGGTGGGGCAAATCAAGGATACGTCCATGAAAGCCGGTAGGCGGCAAAAAGGAGTACCAGGAATTTTTGCCAGCGGTTTGCCAACGAATCCTGGAGCCGCTTACATACTCATCGAGAGGTGCGTGATCAGCCAGCAATTCGACAATTCCGGAAGGTTTTCCGACCAGGGAAAGATCATACTTGCGCGTGGATTCAATGCAGGAACGGGTGGGAGAGTCCAACTCGCCGGTTGATCCTAAAAACAACTCCTTATAGTTACTGGAAAAGATAATTCCCATTTCGTCAGCAATGAAGTAACGCGGCGACTGAATCTGCTGCCCCTGCCGCGGCAGCAGAACGTCCGCCGGATATTTGATGACGACAACGCCGAGTTGGGTATTGTCCTGATTGGAAACAGGCCGGGCAATATAAATCCCGACCGTCTTGGAAGTCACACCCTGGGCAACATAAGTCCCGACGTTGCCTGTCATCGCTTGCTGAAAATAGGGGCGAAAGGCGTAATTTTTTCCGACAAAGGATTCCGGTGTTCGCCAGTTGCTGGCAGACAGGGTAACCCCTTGCGCATCCATCAAGAAAATGGCATCAACAAAAAGGATTTTGGCCGCCTTTTCGAGCATCTGGTCGACAATCCGCGCACCCTCGGAAGAGGGTTGAGACAGGAGAGAGACGATCTCAGGCACGGTTTCAAGAACGCGCAGGGGGACGGTGAGAAATTGCAGGGTCCCCTGGGTCTTGGTCCGAAAAGCCTCGGTCTGTTCAAGGCTCTCCGCATCGATCTCTTCTTGCAGGTGTTGCGTTGTCATCCACAGAATGACAACAAGAATAATAGCCCCGACAAAGAAAACAAGGAGCACCTTCAGAAAACGATAGACTTGCAGGGCAATCTGATTCAAGGTCCTGTTTCCCGTGTCGCGGCTGGACTCGTGAAAGATTGAACGCAACCAAAAACCGGAAAATTCCCAGTCAAGAAACGCTCAACCATGAATCCAGATCCGCCCCATGCTCTTTTGGCGAATATTTGTGAAACATCCCTGGATAATTTCTGCAACCGGCCCCCTGCCGCCATTGAAAGAGTGCCGGACCCGGCGATTGAGTGTCTCGACCTTACCCCATCAATCCTCCCGGATCAACCAGCGCCATCCACCCTTTCCAGGCATCTCAACCCGCTCCCATTATGACACTCTCCCGGGCACAAGGCTATTTCGATTTCGATTGGATTCGCCCTTCCGGACGAAAAACGGCTTGGAACGTTGTTCATCTTTTGCCCGGGGCGCCGCTCTGGTATCTTGTCCCGGGAAATTGCTGAACCAATCGGGTCTTTGCCTGTGGTGGGGAGGGCGGCGGCCCGCTGGTATCAGCCTGTCGTCGCACAATCTCCTGTCTGGGGGGGAAATCCATGGGAAGCCCAATCCAGTTGTTGCAACGGATCAACCTGTTCAACGGGTTGACCAATTCCGAGCTGAAGTTGATCCTTGAGCATTGCACCAGCGCGCGACGCTTTGCCGCCGAACAGATCATCTTTCGAGAGGGGGCACCGGGGAACGAACTCTATTGCCTGCCTGAAGGGCAGGTTCGGGTGGAGCTGGACGTTGGCGGCAGGGTCGCCGCGCGCACGGTGACCATCGTCAGCGGTCCGGATGTCTTTGGTGAAGTGGCCTTTCTGGATGGTTCACCGCGCAGTGCCACGACCATCGCGCAGCAGGGGTTGACGCTGTACGTGATCGAACGTGAGGGGATGGTGGCGCTCATGAACGAAATACCCAGCCTGGGCTATGGCATTATGGGCAACCTTGCACGCATCCTGGCCGGAAAGGTGCGTCGCGGCAATCAACTTCTCATCGACGAACTGCGCAAGCTGCACGATATTCAGGCGTCGGCCATACCGCTGGCTGCCCGCAAGTACAGTGATGTCTTTCACGGGTACACCACCCAGGTTTGGGTGTAAGAGCAACCGCCTGGCACGCCGGAATCGTCACGGTCAGGGTGTCTGCAGAGTCGCCGAGAAGATCCGTTCCGGCGTCCCGGGTCGGCGCAGGGTGACCGCGAGTCTCGCCCCTGGCGCGTGTTCTCCGACCAACCGCGGCAGAAGCTGGGGGGTCACGGGTTGATTTTCCAGGGTCAGCAAAAGGTCCCCCGCCCGAATACCTGCCGTGTAAGCCGGACTTCCGCTCTCCACCCCCACCACCAACGCCCCTTCAACCCGAGGCGCCGGATCGACCGCCAACCCCAACCAGGGTCGGCGTTGGTTTCTCCTCTTGGCGGGGTCCTCGATGCCGGTGTGCAGGCTCTCCACGAACAGTGCCGCAAGCACGTAGACATGCGCACCCGGGCCAATTTCAACCTGTATGCCCCTTGTTTGTCCGTGTCCGGTGAGGGTGACCTCATAGCGCCCGGGTGACAGGTTGGCCATCTCCCCGGGTGTTTTACCCATGGGGACACCGTTGATCCGCCAGTCAATGCCCGGCGGCTGCGTCGCAACCGTGAGACCTCCACTCCGTTTGACCTTGTCGAGGGGCAGCGAAAAGGCAAGCCCCGCGCGCGAACGGATGCGCAGCTCGGTTCGATCACCAAGCGCGGACACCGGGATACGCAATCGGCCCGATTCCAGATCGGCCTGCGTCGGCAAACCTGGAGAGGCAACACCCTGGGCTTCCGGATCGGTCGATCCGGTCGTTGATGGCGGGAGATGTCCCTCCAGTGTTGTCTCCCCGGGATCGATCGCTGGCAGGGTCGTCTGGTGGGTATCATCGGTGCGCACGCGCCCGGAAACTGCGGCAGGAGAAGCGGCCACCACGTGCCCCGCCGTTCGTGCGGAGGCGGCGCGCAGGGCGCGATTGACCGCCTCCTCGGTCAGACTGGCCAGGGAGACGCGTTTCTTGGCATCCTCCTGCGCATAGCGTTTGATGCGCGCTTCCCCGGCCTGTTTGGTGTCCATGGCACGATCCTGGACCAACCCTCTGTCCAGATCCTGAAGCGTTTTCCGGGATTGCAGCCAATCCAAATCGAACGCAAAAATGCTCAAGTCCATGCTTCTTCCCCCGACTGCGTGCCTATTGGCTCAAGGGCCATCACGCGTGGCCCTGCCTGCGATCGAGAAACCGGTGCGGTCGTGCCTGCGCCGCGCTGGCGGTGTGGCCGGGCACACCTGCACAAGCCCCCCCCCAACGCCCCCCCGTCCCGGTTTGCCGCCCGCGATGCCCCGCCGATCCACGGTACCGATACAACCGCGCAGCCGCGGGGCAAACCATATCACCCAAACCGAACCCCATTGTAGAAGACCCTCCTCACGGATGCCAGTCGACAGGCTCTCTCCACCCCTTGTACCCCACCCAACCTGACCCCGCCTGACGTGCGTGCATCGGTTGACAAAAAGGGGAAAAAAGATCATCTCTCTTCCGCGACCGGTCGTCATCCGGCGCCGGGGTTGGCTGGCCTGCCGCCATCCCGCGCAGTCACCTGTCCGACTGCCCCCTGGGGTACCAAAAAAGAATGAACGATACGGTCAATAACGCCTCGCCTCCCGCCGCCACCAATTCGGACCAGACCTGGAGCAGCGCCGACTCGCTCAACCTGTACAACGTGCATGGCTGGGGAATCGGTTTTTTTGGCGCGAACGATCAGGGGCATCTGACCGTTTCCCCCCTGCTTGACCAGGGGCCAACCCTGGACCTGATGGAGCTGGTGGAGAGCATCCAGAATCGCGGGATCTCGTTGCCGGTATTGATCCGCTTTTCGGACATCCTGCGTGTGCGCATTCACACCCTGCACACCTGCTTCGAGAAGGCGCGCGCGGATTATGAGTACACAGGCCACTATCTTGGCGTCTATCCGATCAAGGTCAATCAGCAACGGCAGGTGGTCGAGGAGCTGATCCAGTTCGGGCAGGAGGTGGATATGGGTCTGGAGGCGGGGTCGCGGCCGGAGTTGCAGATCGTGCTGGCCATGCTTGACAACCCGCGCGCCCTGATCATCTGTAACGGCTACAAGGATGACGAGTTCATCCGCCTGGCGCTCATGGGCCAGCAGATGGGGCGCCAGATCTACGTCGTCATCGAAAAGCCTCAGGAGCTGCACAAGCTCCTCGCTATCGCCGACACGCTCAATGTCCGGCCCAACATCGGCCTGCGCGTCAAGCTTGAGGCGAGTGGCTCTGGCAAGTGGGAGGCCTCGGGCGGGCTCTTTTCCAAATTCGGCTTGACGGCGATGGAGATCCTGGAGGCGGTGGAGTTCATCCAGGCACGCGGCCTGCTCGATTGCGTCGGTCTTCTGCACTTTCACATCGGCTCGCAAATCACCAACATCCGCAAATTCAAGAACGGGTTGCGCGAGGCGGCCAGATTCTACGCCGAGCTGCGTCGCCTGGGATGTGCGGTGCGTTATGTCGACATCGGCGGTGGTCTCGGGGTCGACTACGACGGTTCGCAAACCACCCAGGACTCCTCGGTCAACTACTCGATTCAGGAGTATGCCAACGACGTTGTCGCCTATCTCGCCGAGGTATGCGAAAACGAGGAGCTGCCGCATCCGGACATCATCTCCGAAAGCGGACGTGCCCTGACGGCGCATCATGCCATGCTTGTGGTCAATGTCCTGGAGGTTGCACGCTCGGTTCCGTTTGATCGCCCGGTGACCCAGGAGCCGCACGATGCCCCGGAGATTCAAGAACTTGCCGAGATGCTGCACGACTTGAACGAGCGCAACGCCCTGGAAACCTGGCACGATACCCTGCAATTGAAAGATGACTTCCAGAAGATGTTCGCCCTGGGGGCACTTGATCTTGTGCAGCGATCGAAGGGAGAGCGGTTGATCCGGCAGATTGCCTTTCGCATCGAGGAGATGATCGGCGAGATGGAGAACCCGCCGCCGGAGTTGTTGTCGACCATGGAGTATTTGATCGACAAGTACTATTGCAACTTCTCCATCTTCCAGTCGCTGCCCGACCATTGGGCGATCGATCAACTCTTTCCGGTGTTGCCGATCCATCGGCTCAACGAGCGTCCCTCGCGTCTGGGGACATTGCAGGACATCACCTGCGACTCTGATGGCAGCATGGATCGGTTCATTCACCGCGAGGGGGGGGCCAAGAACTCCCTGGAGTTGCATCCGCTGCAAAATGGCGACTCCTATTTGCTTGGTGTCTTTCTGACTGGCGCCTATCAGGAGATTTTGGGCGATCTGCACAATTTGTTTGGCGACACCAACGTCGTGCATGTTTCGGCCGCCGATACCAGCAAAGGGTGGGAGTTTCGCCAGGTGTTGGCCGGGGAGCTGGTACGCGACGTGTTGCGTTATGTCTCTTACGATCCGGAAGAGCTGGTGCGGCGGGTCAGCCGGTTGAGCCGCAAGGCGGTAAGCGAAGGGCGCGCCAACCCCGAGCAGGCGCGTGCCTTTGTCCGCGCCTATGCCGCCGCCCTTAATGACTACACCTATCTGGAAACAAGCTAACGATCGGCCGTCGAACCGGTTTTCGGGAGATATCCCCACCAGGCAGGGCACGCGCACCCAGTCCTGACGGAGGGCGTACCGCTTGCGAAAACTGTGAACTCCCTGGCGCTTATCCGGCAGCCTTCATGTTCTGCTGACGAATCAGTTCACGGAGCGTATCGGCGCCGTATCCCAGGTCGCCGCGCCAGCCCACCGAGCAACCCCAATCGATGACCTCGATGTCGGAAAACAGGTCGGGATTCTCCAGGTGACGCAATGGCGCCGATTTCTGGATGGTCGACGTCATATCAACGGTATCTTGTACGCCATCCCGCCACTTCACGACCAAGGTGAGCGTACCGGGGATGGCATGTACAGACTCAATGCGGTGGGCCTGCATGGCAGTTTCCTCATCCGTTCATGTCGATCCAGACCAAGGCGATTTCTTGCATAACGCAATGTTTGCGCCACCTCAAGGAGAGAATCTGCCCTCATGGCACGTCGCGGCCGCACGCCGGCTTGTATGTGGATTTAGTCCGTAGAATCAAAATTTTATGATTGCAAACCACAGTCTTTTTGGCCTCCAGAAAAATAATTGAACGCTCTTTTTGTGTTTTGTGTATACTGTTCTCCTCGTCAGCAACTTCAGGGTAAGCCCGAAGGGCGACCCGAGCCGTGGAGCACATCTCTTGCGCCTGATCGTACGTCATCTTGGTTCCGTAAACGATGGACATGGCCACCGTTTTGCAGTGGAAAACGGTGACACAGGCAAACAGGGGCCGGAGGTGATACTCCCCCCTCCGGAGTCGATCCAGGTTGAGGACCGTCCCAACAGCAACCTACGCCAGGATATTGCCTGGTACCTGGAGGAGTTTCTCGAATACCCCTTTCCTCCCAAAACCGAAACCGCCGAGCGCGTCTTCACCGCTCTCACGAACTGGGGGGCGGCGTGTTTTGCCAAGCTCTTCACCAGTAATGCCCTTTTGTGGTACGCCAAGGCCCGCGATGCTGGCCTGGAAAGCCTTACCCTGTGCATTGCCAGCGATACCCCAGCGGTGCTCGCCCGGGCGTGGGCGGTGTTGCGGGATGGTGATGGTGGTCTTTTCCTCGCCCACCAGGCCAGCATCGAGCGCCAGCTCGGCGGTAAGTTGCCCGACCCACCGCCCTTGCCGGATAACCTCCCCCAGGATGCCCTGAATATCCTGCTCATCATCGCCCGGCCGTATGGGGAGAGGGACGTGGGTTTTCACGCCGTTTCCCGGCCGCTGGTGGAGTTGGCGCGGCAGGATGCGCGCGTGCGGATCGAGATCCTGCGCCCCCCGACCTTTGATGCCCTGCGCGAGCGGCTCGAAGCACGACCTGGTTTTTACCACTTGGTGCATTTTGATGGTCACGGTGGCTATGGCGCGGCCACCCCCCAGGGGGCTCCTTTTGTCTTCGATGCCAAGGCACAGGGGAAGTTGTTTTTCGAGGATGCCCATGGAAAGGAAGCCCCAGTCAAGGCCGAGCAACTGACCAACCTGTTGGCCAGGCATCGCATCCCTTTGGTGGTATTGAACGCCTGCCGTTCCGCCGCCATCGACGAGGATGCCGCCGACCCCTTTGCCGCGGTGGCGACGGCGCTGCTTCGGTCCGGCATTCGTGGCGTGGTGGCCATGGGGTACAACCTCTTTGTCGGCGGGGCGCAACAGTTCGTGCCAGCCTTTTATCGGCGGCTTTTTGCCACTGGTGAGATCGGCGAGGCCACCCGGGCCGGGCGCGAAGCAATGTACACCCATCCAGAGCGGGATTGCGTCCGGGGAAGTTATCCCCTGCAGGATTGGTTGCTGCCGGTGCTCTATCAACAGCAGGCCCCCAAGCTACCCTTTGTCAGTCAGACCGTGCGGGAGAAGCGTCCGGATGCCGTTTCCCTGCCAGAAGACGCCAAGACCCTTGGGGATCTTGGTTTTATCGGCCGGGAACGGGCGTTTCTCGCCTTGGAACGGGCGCTGCGCAACCAGCCGCAGGGGGCGATCCTCATCCACGGCATGGCCGGCATTGGCAAGACCACCTTGGCCAGGGGGTTGTTGCAGTGGCTGGCCGATACCGGCGGCTTGCACCAATCCCCCCTTTGGCTCGGGTTTGAGGATATTCGCAGCGCCGAATATGTCATTAACCAGTTGCTGACACCCTTTTTTGGCATCGACGCCACCGCTCAACCCATGGCGCAGAAGCTGCCGGCCCTGGTCAAGGCACTGCGCGAGATGCCGTTGTTGATCGTTTGGGATAACTTTGAATCAGCGGCCGGCATTCCCGGTACGGCGGTGACGCCGCTGCTGTCGGACGCCGATCGCGCACTCCTCAAGCAGCTCATCACCGGTATCGATGGGGGGAAGAGCAGAATCCTCATCACCAGCCGCGCGCCGGAGCGCTGGCTTGACCCCATGCATTGCTTCCGTCTCCCCCTTGGCGGTTTGCAGGGTGAGGAGCGTTGGGCCTACTGTAATGCCATCACCCGGCGGTTGGGATTGACCCTGGATCGTGAGGACCCCGACTTCCTCAAGCTCATGGACCGGCTTGATGGGCACCCCCTGGCCATGCGTCTGTTGTTGCTGCGTTTGCAAGAAAGGAGTGCCGGCCAGTTGCTGGAAGAACTGGAAGGAGAGTCACAAGGTTCGGCCGGAGGTGCCAGCAGCCAAGTGGCCGAGGCGGCCCTTGCCCTCTACAGCAAAACCCTGCCGGCTGAATTTGCCCAGGTCTTGCAGCTGATTGGGCTGCACCGGCGTTATGTTGTTTGTAGTGATCTGGAACAAATGGCGAAGATCGCTGGCCTGGACCTGCCACGCGCGTGTATCGATGCCTGTTTTGCCAGTCTGGAGGCGGGGGGTGTATTGCAGTCTCTGCGAGGGGGCGTCTATGGCCTGCATCCAGCGCTGCCGGGGTTTCTCGCTGCCCATTATTATCCAGCGGTAGCCGAGTGCCGGCGAGGGTTTGTTACTTTCATGGCCGCGTTGGCAGATCATCTAGCGCCCAAGCCTTTGCACGAGCAACAGGGCCCCTTCCACATTCACGGGGAAAACCTCCATCAGGCCCGGGTCCTGGCACCAGAGTCAGGCGTTGAAGATGCTTCTTCCTCCCTGCTACAGTGCGTGGCAGACTATGCTAAAAACAATCGGGACTGGAACGAGGCAGGACGGTTACTGCAAGAGCTGCTGAGTTACCACAAGGAACGAGGTGAGGGAAGAAAAGAGGCGGCGGTCTATCACCAGTTGGGCATGCTCGCCGAAGAACAGCGGCGGTGGCAGGAGGCAACGGAGTGGTACGAGAGGTCCCTGGCAATCAAGGAACGGCTTGGTGACATGCTGGGCGCCGCAGGGACCAGCCACCAACTAGGCGTAGTCGCCCAAAAGCAGTGGCAGCTGGGAGAAGCAGCGGGGTGGTACCAAAAATCCTTGGCAATCTCCGAGCAGCTTGGCGATAAGAGGGTCGTGGCGACTACTCGCTACCAACTGGGCATAATCGCCGAAAAGCAACAGCAATGGTTGAAAGCGAAAAACTGGTTCATAGAATCCCTGGCGAGCTTTGAACAACTCGGCGATATGGAGCAGCTAGCAGGTGTCTACCGTCAATTGGGGACGCTCGCCAAGAATCAACAACAATGGCAAGAGGCAAAAGGCTGGTATCAAAAATCCCTGACGATTTCCGAGAAAATTGGCATCAAAAAAGAACACCTGGCGGGGATCTATCATCAACTTGGCACGCTCGCCCAAGAGCAACAACAGTGGCAAGAGGCAGAAGACTGGTATCAAAAATCCCTGGCGATCGAAGAGCAAATCGGCAACGAACATGGTGCAGCCCAAACCTGCTACCAACTTGGCACCCTGGCAGCTTTACAAGGGGCGTGCCTTGAGTCCACTGAGTGGTTGATTAAGGCACTGCGAGTTTTTCGTAACGCGAGAGACGGCAATTTGTCCAACATAACTCTGAACGGTCTGGTTATTTCTCTCGCCCTCGCCGACCCCGCTAGTCGGGAATGCATGCTTGACCTTTGGGACCAATCGGGGCTGGGGGAGGAGGTCGTAAGCCGGGGGGAGTTGTTGCGGTTCGCGGAGGAGATGCGGCAGAGGATGGAGAAAGAAACGCCCTCCACCTGAGCGCTCAGGGCGCCCGGGCCAAGTTGCCCACCGAGAGGCAAGGTGAGCCCACCCCCCGCTGGTCATATGCTGGTTGAGAGTTGGTTGCCAATGTTCCTGGCTTCATCAGGCCGGAACGCCTTTTCTCCCGCAGTCGGTAGCTGTCGCTCCGGATCGTTACCACATGGCTGTGGTGCAGTCGGCGATCCAAAATGGTGCGTTGGCCACCACCGGATCACTAAAAACCTCACCCCATTCGCTCTCACGCTGCGGTTGCTGGCCACCAACGGGCTGCCTCGTTCTCGCGTCGAATGCAAGTCGGGATCAGGGCAACTGGGAAAGTTGGAACACCCGCGACTTTTCCGAGGGAAAGGTCCTGAGGTTGATCCTGGACGGAACGGTGGTCAAAGCCCGTCTTGGAAGGTACGCGGCGACCCTGGAGACATGACCTAGCGTTCTCTCAGCCCTTCCTGTTTTATCTTAAGGATGGGCGAAAGGATGTATTCGATCAGCCTGCGATTACCGGTGGCAATTTCGACCGTGGCGGCCATCCCGGGCGTGATCGGTATCTCTTTGCCATCGATCCAGAGCGAAGAACGATCCAATGTCAATCGTGCCGGATACAATAACCCGGGCATTTGACCTCCGGGCAGTGGTTGCTTTTCTTCCACGGCGTCACGAGAAAGGTGGCGTACACGGCCATTCAGCGTGCCATATTTGGTGAAAGGAAATGTTTCGACCTTGACCACCGCCGGCTGTCCCTGCTCGACAAAACCGACATCCTTGTTGAGGACCATGGCCTCGACTTCCACCCCTCCGGTGGTAGGGACGATCCACATCAACTCCTGAGCCGGAGTCACCACGCCACCCGGAGTGTTTATCTTTAATTGTTGGACAACCCCATCCTCGGGTGCGCGCAGCAGGCTGCGTATTCGTCGCTGGTGTGCTTTTTCCAGCTCTTGACGAAAACTTTCCGCCTTGCGGTCGGCTTCAACATATTGGTTCCATGATGTCTGGGCAAATTGTGCTGCAATCTGCTTTTTGCGCAGATGCAAGGTTGCCATGGCCGCCTGGGTCTCCTCTGCCATGTGGCGTTTGGTGCGCAGATCTTGTTCTGACTCTACAAGCTCTTGCTTCAATTTGAGATATTCCAGGCGTGGGGCGCTACCCTGTTTGGCGAGTGTCTCCTTGGCTTGTGCCCGCTCCCGAATAAGGGGCAAGACAGTTTCCAGCTTGATGATTTCCGAGCGGGTGGCATTGAGTCGGGCCTGTTGTTGGGTGAGTTCGCCATCGAGTGCTGAAAGGGAAGCCGTGTGCTCCAGCCACTGCCGCAACAACAATCCGCGGTGACGATTGATCAAACTTTCGTTGATGTCATCGGGCGGATGAAATTCGTTTACCGGATTGGCCACCCCACTGCCCAGGGCACGAAACCGGTCGGCCTCGGTGCGGGATTCGTTCCACTCCCGGGTGAGCCGTTCTTCGTCAGCGGTGCTATCGGTAGGATCGAGGGTGACCAGGGGTTCATCCTGGTGTACGGTCTGGCCTTCCTTGACCCAGATTTTTTGCACAACCCCGGCTTCCAACGGCTGAATGATCTTGACGCGTCCAATGGGAATGATTTTCCCCTGGGCGGTGGCATGGATATCCACTTCGCCAAGGATTGACCATGACAGGACCATGAGGAAAAGAACAATCAGGATATAAGCCGTTGTGCGTCCGACTGGCGAGGGGGGGGAATCGGTAATTTCCAACACCGCTGGCAGAAATTCGACCTCATGCCTCCGACGATCATCCACGGGACCTTCGCGTTCGGTCTGCAGGGCCGCGCGGGCGATTGACCTATGGCGACGCAGGGCGGAGATCATGATTTCCTATCTTCTTCCCAAGAATCATGAAAATATTGGTTATATCAAACAAACTACACAAAACCCGCGGAAAGCGCCGCCATCCGTCCAATCTGGCCGAAATCCACTACAGATATCCGCAACGGGTGATCGCATCAACGTGATGTCATGCTGCTTGAGCCTGGATGCGATGCAACATCGCGTAGCGGCCACCCTCGCATATCAGCTGGTCATGGCTGCCATCCTCGACGATGCTTCCCCGTTCCAGGGTGATGATTCGGTCTGCCTGGCGCACGGTGGAGAGGCGGTGGGCAATAACGAACACCGTTCGGCCTTCGCAGATTCTACGCATATTTTCCTGGATGATGCGCTCGGATTCGTAATCCAGGGCGCTGGTGGCTTCGTCGAAAATGAGGATGGAAGGTCGGGTTGCGAGGGCTCTGGCAATGGCGATACGCTGACGTTGACCACCAGAGAGACTGCCGCCGCGCTCTTCGATGATCGTATCATAACTTTGGGGAAGCTCAAGGATGAAATCATGCGCTCCGGCCTGTTTGGCGGCTTCGATGATCTGGTCCATCCCCATGCCGGGGTCGGCCAGGGCGATATTGCCTCGTACCGAGCGGTTGAAGAGGTAATTTTCTTGAAGCACCACGCCGATCTGACGTCGCAGCCAAGCGGGATCAATCAGGGCAAGGTCGACGCCGTCCACCAGCACCCGACCGGACTCCGGCACGTACAACCGTTGCAGCAGTTTAGTCAAAGTGCTCTTGCCGGAACCCGATGATCCAACGATGCCTATGACTTGTCCGGCCGGCACCTCGATCGACAACCGTTTGATTACTTCTGGACCATCCAGGCGATAGCGGAAGGTAACATTCTCGAATCGCACCCGTCCCAGAACATTTGGCAGCGAGGCCCGGTTGAGGCTCTCGGCGTGGGGCTCGGCCGGGGCGTTCAGCACGTCGCCCAATCGATCCAGGGAGATGCGAGTCTGTTGAAACTCTTGCCACAGCGAAGCCAACCGCAGAATGGGTCCGCTGACACGGCCGGAAAGCATGTTGAAGGCCACAAGCTCGCCCACGGTAAGTCTATTTTCCATCACCAGATAGGCACCAAACCACAAGATGATGGCGCTGTTGATTTTATTGACGAACTGCGCTGTTTGCCCAGCGATGTTGGACAACGCGGTGACACGGAAGCCGGCACGCACGTAGGCAGCGAGCCGTTGTTCCCAATCCCTGCGCATGTGCGGTTCCACGGCGAGGGATTTGATGGTTTCCATTCCGGCTACCGATTCGACGAGAAAGGCGTGATTTTCAGCTCCGTGCTTAAATTTTTCGTCCAATCGCGCGCGCAGCACGGGCGTGACGAACAGGGAGAGCAGCAGGTAAAAGGGGATGGCACCCAGCACCAGGCCCGACAGCAAGGGGCTGTAAAGAAACATGACAGCGATAAAAACAACCGCGAACACCGAATCAACAGCAACGGTAACGGCCGATCCGGTGAGGAAATTGCGTATATTCTCCAGCTCGCGCACCCGGGCCACGGTTTCCCCGACACGGCGCGTGCCGTAGTAGACTAAAGGCAGATTGAGCAGGTGCTGGAAGAGCTTGGATCCTAACTCGACGTCGATCCGATTGGTTGTGTGGGAAAATATATAGGCACGAAGACCGCCGAGAATGGATTCAAACAGGGCCATGGCCACCAGCCCGAAGGTGAGCACGTGCAGGGTGCTCAGGCCGTGATGAACCAAAACCTTATCGATGATTACCTGAAAGAAGAGCGGCGACACCAGGGCAAACATCTGCAAAAAAAACGACGACAGCAACACCTCGCCAAGCAGGTGCCGATATTTAACGATCGATGGAATAAACCACGTGACGTCGAACCGGCGATTTTCTCCCGCCAGCTGGGCGCGATGCGTCATCAGGATCAATTCGCCGTTCCAGGCGGTTTCGAACAGATCGCGCGGTAAAACCAAAGGGCGGCTTTCCAAAGGGTCCTGAACCAATGCCTTGCCATCCTTGATCGCCGCCAGCAGGATGAAGTGTCCCTTGCGGTGACGGGCGATGGCCGGCAGGGGCGTTTTGGTCAAGCGTTCCCAGCGGGTGGTAATTTTTCTGGCCTTGATCTCCAAGTGTTTGGCACAGCGGAGAAGATCCACTTCTTCCATCACGCCGCCCGGCGGGGCGAAACGGTGGCGCAGCGATGTACCATCCGCCGCCAGACCCATCAGGCGCACGACAGTCAACAGGCAGGCCAATCCGGTGTCGAGGTTGGATGGTGGTTTCCGTGTGGCGTCGCTGTCCATGACTTGATGGCTATTTCATGTCAAAGTCTGTCTAAAAACATCACACTATGTGCCGCGGACCCGTAAGACCGATACCTGGCTGTTCATGGTCATAACAACCATGCAAGGCATCCGCATGCGCCGCCGTTCAGGGTTATGCCGCCGCTTGCCAACTGGCCGCCAGGACCGCCCTTGTTTCGTCCCCGTACTGGGCGACGGCCTGATTCCATGTGATATCTCCGTGGGACGCACAGAATGTGGCCATGGCCTGAATCAACCGATCGACATTGATGTTGGTCAGGACACTGCCGTCTCCGGCCTGAATTTTTTCAATCTGGTCGGCGGTGCCGCTGTCCCAGTTGTTGATGGTGATCTGGTCGTTCTGGCCGTAGTGGATGTTGAGTGCCCCGGCGGCCTTGTCGAAAGTGATTGTGTTAGGGTTGATGCCACTGCTAAATACAATGGTATCGGAATTTCGGGCAGCGTCCACGCCGTTGACGGAGTGATCAACAATCACATCCTGGCCATCGCCGACCTGAAAGAAATACTGGTCCGAAAAATTGGTGCCGCGCAACAGGTCATTGCCGGTGCCACCAAAATAGTCGTTTCCACGGTAGAGGTTGCCGACCTGGGTCGAACCATTCCAGTCCGTGCTGCCCTGGACGCCACCCAACGTGTCACTGCCCCCCTTGCCATAATACGTGTTCCACTCCGCCCCACCGGTCTGGGTATTGTCCGCATCGTCACCGTACTGTGAGTAGGACGCCTTGGCCTGAATATTGTCCCGGTTCCAGGTCGTGCCACTCGTAAACTGCAAGGACTCCATGTCGCAGCGACTGTCCAGGAACCAGTTGTTCACCTTGATCTGGTCCCCACCATTGCCGATCTTGATGTAAAGGTTGGTACCATCATTGGAGAGGGCAACATTCGCCGCGGAGATACCTGCGCCGAGAATGATTTGGTCTTGGCAGGATGAATCTCCGCTGTAATCATCGATTATGTCTTGGCCATCTCCGAGGTCAAAATAGTACCGGTCGGCATAATTGGTACCGCGCAGTAGATCATTACCGGTGCCGCCGTGGTAATCATTGCCGCGATAGACGTTGTTGACCGAGGTGCAGCCGTTGTAATCGTTCGAATTGTAAACCCCGCCGAGGGTGTCATCGCCGGCATCGCCGTAGTAGATGTCATAACCGTTGCCACCATCGAGGGTGTCGTTGCCAGCCAAAGCGCGCAGGGTGTCGCCATTGTCGGAACCGGCGAGGGTGTCATTGCCGTCGCTGCCGAAGACCGTCAAACCCGTGTAGTCGAGGTTCCAGATTGTGCCATCGGCGAAGGCGAGATCCTCGACCTTGTTGTAGGAGTGGTTGAATCGTCCCTGGATTGTGATCTGGTCACCGGGGCTGCTGAAAAACCTGACCACCGCGTCGCTGCCGCTGCGGGTGATGTAGACATCGCTCGGCGCGATCCCTACGCCGAGGACAATACGGTCCCGGTTGGAGGGATCGCCGCTCTCAACGATCGTATCCTGACCATCACCGATGCCGAAGTAGTACCAATCAGCATAGGCAGTACCACGCAGCAGGTCATTACCGGTGCCGCCGTGGTAATCATTGCCGCGATAGACGTTGTTGACCGAGGTGCAGCTGTTGTAATCGTTCGAATTGTAAACCCCGCCGAGGGTGTCATCGCCGGCATCGCCGTAGTAGATGTCATAACCGTTGCCACCATCGAGGGTGTCGTTGCCAGCCAAAGCGCGCAGGGTGTCGCCATTGTCGGAACCGGCGAGGGTGTCATTGCCGTCGCTGCCGAAGACCGTCAAACCCGTGTAGTCGAGGTTCCAGATTGTGCCATCGGCGAAGGCGAGATCCTCGACCTTGTTGTAGGAGTGGTTGAATCGTCCCTGGATTGTGATCTGGTCACCGGGGCTGCTGAAAAACCTGACCACCGCGTCGCTGCCGCTGCGGGTGATGTAGACATCGCTCGGCGCGATCCCTACGCCGAGGACAATACGGTCCCGGTTGGAGGGATCGCCGCTCTCAACGATCGTATCCTGACCATCACCGATGCCGAAGTAGTACCAGTCGGCGTAGGTGGTGCCGCGCAAGAGGTCATTACCGGCGCCACCATGATAATCGTTGCCACGATAGACGCCGTCGATTGTGGTCCAGCCACCGTAGTCGGCGGTGCCATACCCGCCACCAAGGGTGTCATCGCCGGCACCGCCGTAGAATGCCTCAAATCTGCTGGTGCCCGGTATCAGATCAGCCCCGTCCGTGCCCATAACGGTATTATTCTTTTCAAACAGGGTTTGAGCGTTCCAAACGGTCCCATCGGCAAAGGCGACCTGTTCGATCTGGTACTGGCTGCCCAACATCCAATTGGTCAAGGTAATCTGGTCGCCATTGGCACCGATCGTCATGATGAGGTTGACTTGGTCATTGGCCAATGAGACATCGGAGGGGGCAACACCTGCGCCAAGGAACAGCGTGTCGACAGCGCCGCTGGTGCTGTTTTCAGTGATGGTATCCTTGCCATCACCCAAGTTGAAGTAATAACGATCGGCGCCGTTGCCACCGATGAGGGTGTCGTCGCCGGTGGAGCCGATAAAGGCGTTGCCGGCCGGATCGGTGGCGGTCAGGGTATCGGCGTCGCTGGTGCCGACCACGAACGGGGTCAGGAACTGGCCATGCACAAACCCCAGCTCGGTACCAGCGAACTTTTGATCGAGGGCAGTCTGAAGCGCGGATGCGGACACGCCGGTCAGCGGCGCAAGCATGCCGAGGACAACGGCACGATCATGCCAGTAGTTGAGACGGGCGGATAACCCTTCGGGCTCGGTGGCCGAGGCGGCGCTCAGAATACCGTTCAAGCCGTCGGGAAGGGTGATGGTGTCGTTGTAGAGATCGACCTGCGCCAGGGGAAAGAGACTTGCCGCTGGCCCCAGAACGACCAGGCGGGGCAGGTAGATGTCGCGGAAGTTGGTCCAGGCCTGATTGAGATCCGCGGTGGTGGTGGGGCCGGGGTTGGGATTGCCCTGCTGCAGGTAGGGCTGGGCAAAAAACCGCTCCAGGGCGGTGAGTTTGCGCGCGTCGAAGTAGTTGCCCCGGCTGTTGGCGGCGATGGTGTCGGTGCCCGCCCAGCGCAGCAGGATGTTGTCCGCCAGGCTGGCGAACTGGCTGGATTGACTCAAATCCAGGGCGGCAAACTGCTTGACCATCTCCTTGAGCGTGGGATCCTGGCTCATGGCGACATAGAGATCCGCCACCTGGCCGTAGCCGCGCAGCATGGGCAAGGAAAGCGTTTCGATGTCTGGCGTATAATCACCAACGTAGGTCGTGACGGTTTGATCGATGGCCAGATTGGCCGCGCCCAGAACGCCGGTGGTACCATCGGCGCGGGTGAAGCTGCCCAGTGCGGTGATGGTATTGCCGTTGACCGTTTGACTGGTTGCGGTCGACGCCAAGGAGAGGGACTGGACGCCGAGGTCGGGCAACGCGAAGAGTTCGTCGCTTCCGGAAATCCCATCCTGGTTCAAGTCGCGCCAAACTTTGAGTTGGGAGAAGGCAGCGTCGTTGCTATCGATCCTGCCATCGTGATTGTCATCGAGGGCGGTCAGGGCGGTGAAGCCGTTGGTGGTGGCACTGCCAAACAGCTCGCTGGCATTGTCGATGGCGCCATTGCCGTTGAGGTCACGTGCCAGCAGGGCGTCGTCGGGAGCAACCCAGCCCACGTGCTCGGCGAAGTTGTCGACATCCAGATCGAAA
>PEAJ01000290.1 GCA_002753495.1 Magnetococcales bacterium HA3dbin3
CAACGCCACCGGCCTGCCCGCCACCCTTCTCGAGCTGGAGATCACCGAGAGTATGATGATCGGCCACGCCGCCAGGGCCATCGAAACGATCCACGCCCTGGTTGACATGGGCATCCACATCTCCGTCGACGACTTCGGCACGGGTTACTCATCGCTTAGCTACCTGCGCAAGTTCCCGATTCACACCCTGAAGATCGATCAATCCTTTGTGCGGGAGATCTCCAACAACTCCGGCAACGCCGCCATCGTCTCTGCCATCATCTCCATGGGCAAGAAGCTCGATCTGCGCGTGGTCGCCGAAGGCGTGGAAACCCCCGAGCAGGAACGCTTCCTGCGCGAACAGGGGTGCGATGAAATTCAGGGCTACCTCTTCAGCAAGCCTATACCCGAGGGGAATTTTCTCGAGCTGCTCGCCCGGCATGGGAAGGATCAGCCGTCGGAGGGGTGACGCCAATTCCAGACCAAGCCGGACACGAAGCGGCAGCGCGCGCGGGCGAGACAGGGCGTGTTGGGCACGCTTTAGCGCGGATGCCACCTGGCCATGGAATTGAAAATCAGTGGGCCACAGCGCGCGGTTTCGGCGTCGGCACCGGAACGACAGCCATGGCCAGGTGCGTCGGGGTCATCCCCGCACTCCGCAGACGCGGCGCGGGCGTCGGCACCGGATGTTCAGCCCCAGCTGCTCCGGTGGGCATGCCAACCCCATCCGCCCCTCTCGCCACGCGACCGGTCGTCTTGGCATCACCGGCGCTCTTCTCCTTGTAGGCGGCCGGCATCGCCGGCAGGGTCACAACACCCCGTTCCAGATTGAGCTCCTTCCCCCCTTGCGCCATGACCAGGCGTTGGGTGGCAGCTTCCAGCTCGGGGGTCAGTTGGGCAAGCAGCTCCTCGGCGCGATACTCGGCCGCCACCGGGGTGTGCATCAAGGTGCCCAGTTCGAGAACACCCAGCATGCTGCGATCGGCGAGATTTTTGATCTCCGTGGCCACCGTCATCATCGGGTGACCCGGCATCGCGTGGCGAGCCGCCTCGACCGAGGTGTTGAGGGCAAGCAGGTTGGTCTGCCAAGCGATCTCCTTGACCAACTCGACCTTGTTGGCGTTCGCCTGGCTGTTCTTGGCCGCCGCGTTCTGGCCAACCGACGACAAGGATGGTACGGACGGATCGATCGACGACGAATTATCGTGAACGCTCGAACGCAACGTCCCCGTTCCCTCCCCGGCACGCACCGGCTTATCATCGTGGAAGTGTTTGGCCAGCTCCTCGCCCAGGAAGTACGGACTGAACGGCGTCACCAAACCGTCCTGGAACTCGTAGGAGAAGACAAACTCCCCGCTGCGCAGGTCGACGATCGACCCGGTAAGTTTGACAACATCGCCCTGGCTGTCGGTCTGGTAACCGAAACGAAACGCATAGTTGACCGGATACCTATTCTGGATGTCGGTCGTCATGCGTTTGACCGTTCCCACCACCTCGTTGCTGACGGCCGCGGCGGCGGGTGGCGTCGGGCGCTCTTCGGTGACCACCAGCCGCTTGTGGTCACCAACATCGGAGACGACATTGAATCCCTGTGCAAGAAGCAGGTGTTCCAGGCGGCCCTTTATCCCCAATCGATCCTCGCTTTCGGCGACCACGACCAGGGGATCCATCTTGGAAAATTTGCTCTCCTGCTTGACCAGGACCGTGTTGGAAACACACGCCCCGAGGGGCAGGGTCATCGCCAACAGACCATACACCAACCAGGCAGCCGGTACACCGGCCAAACGGTTGCGTTCTTTTTGACACAACATGGCTGAACCCCTCATGTGATCCTGCCGCAAGAGAAAGACGCCGCCAATCGGGGCACAGTCATGCGTCCACTCCATGGACCAGGGAATGAAACCCGTGCAGGTCCCTCCGACCTGCACGCCGGGAGTAAAGCAAGAGGCGTGCCGAACAGGCTCTATATCGTGCACGCCTCCTGAAGGGGTTCTTGCGTCGGATTCAACCGTGGCGCGTTTGAAACGCCTGCATGAAGTCGATCAGGGCATCGACGCCCGACTCGGGCATGGCATTGTAGATCGAGGCACGCATGCCCCCAACCGAGCGATGCCCCTTGAGTTGCACCAGTCCCGCCTTTTTCGCTTCGGCGAGAAAGGTGTCGGTCAGATCGGGCTTGGCCAGGGTGAAGGGGACGTTCATCCGCGACCGACTCTCCTTCTCGGTTGGGCAGAGATAAAAACCCGAACGGTCGATTGCGTCGTAGAGCTTGGCTGCCTTGCGCATGTTGCGGCTCTCGATCGCCGCCACCCCTCCCTGCTTCTTCACCCACTGCAGAACCAGCCCGAGGATGTAGATGGCGTAGGTCGGTGGGGTGTTGAGCATCGATTCATTCTCCACCTGGACCTTGTAGTCGAGCATGGAGGGCAGACCGCTCTTGCGGCCAAGAAGGTCCTCGCGAATGATCACGAGCGTCACCCCGCTCGGTCCCAGGTTTTTCTGCGCCCCAGCGTAGATCAAGCCGTAGCGGGAGACATCGACCGGGCGGGAGAGGATGTTCGAGGACATGTCGGCGACGAGGGGGATACCGCCGGTATCCGGGGTATAGAAATACTCGGTGCCGTAAATGGTGTTGCTGGAGGTGATGTGCACGTAGGCCGCATCCGGCGAGAGTTGCAGCTCCTCCTGGCGCGGGATGCGCGTGAAGTTCACCTTCTCAGAGGAGGCGGGGTGGCGCACGCCGGAGGTAAAGAGTTTGGCCTCCTTGGCCGCCTTTTTCGCCCAACTGCCGGTCAGGATGTAGTCGGCCACCTGGTCGGAACGGGTGAG
>PEAJ01000291.1 GCA_002753495.1 Magnetococcales bacterium HA3dbin3
TGAGCATGCCATCGTGTCAGCCACCGACGTCAAAGGCAACATCACCTATGTGAATGACAATTTTGTCGCGATCAGTGGCTACAGCCGGGAGGAGCTGCTCGGGCGCAGCCACCGCCTGGTCAAGTCGGATGAACATTCCCCGGCGTTCTACAGGGAGCTGTGGCAGACAATCACGGCCGGACGCCCCTGGCACGGCGAATTGAAAAATTTGGGCCGTGATGGCAAGGCCTACTGGGTGCGGGCCACGATCGTCCCGTTTCTCGACGCGAGAAAGAAGCCTTTCAAATATGTCTCGATCCGCACCGACGTTACCGCCATGAAGGCCCTTGAGGCACACCTGATTGTCGCCAAAGAGGGGGCGGAGGCGGCGGCCCGGGCCAAAAGCGCATTTCTCGCCAACATGAGCCATGAAATCCGCACGCCCATGAACGCCATCATTGGCTTGAGTCACCTCTGTCTGCGGACCCGCCTGACGGCGCGCCAGAAAGACTACATCCGCAAAGTGCATGGTTCGGCGACCTCCCTTCTGCGTATCCTCAACGACATTCTCGATGTTTCCAAGATCGAAGCCGGCCGGCTGGATATGGAGGCCACCGATTTTACCCTGGAGGAGGTGCTTGGCAATCTGACGACGATGACCGCGATCAAGGCGCATGAAAAGCACCTGGGGTTTCTCGTCAAGACCGCGCGTGACATCCCGCCGAGCCTGGTCGGCGACCCCTTACGCCTGGGCCAGATTTTGATCAACCTTACCGACAATGCCATCAAATTCACCGAGACCGGCGAGGTCGTGGTGACGACGGAATTGCTGGAGAAAACCCAAGAATCGGTGTGGTTGCAATTCACGGTGCGCGATACCGGCATCGGCATGACGCCAGAGCAGATGGCCGGATTGTTCCAGGCCTTCTCCCAGGCCGACACCTCGGTGACGCGCAAGTATGGTGGGACCGGTCTTGGTTTGACCATCTCCAGGCGGTTGATTGAAATGATGGGCGGGACCATTCGCGTCGAGAGTGTGCCTGCGGCGGGGTCACGGTTCATCTTCGACGTGCGTCTGGGCATCTCCCGTCGGGTGGAAGAGAAGGTCCACCTGCCGGCGGTGGATTTGCGTGGCATGAAGGCGCTGGTGGTCGACGATAACGAAAGCGCCGGCAACGTGACCGCGGATTACTTGCGCTCCTTCACCTTCGAGGTCGAGACCGCCCTCGATGGCAGGGAGGCGGTTCGGGCCGTGCAGGAGGCTGACCGCGCGGGCAGCCCCTTCGGCCTGGTGATCATGGACTACATGATGCCGGAGCTTGACGGCATTGCCGCTGCCACCAAGATTCGAAACGAGCTGGAGTTGTCCCGGATCCCAGTGGTGATCATGGCCACCGCCTATGGCGACGAGCGGGTAGTCAAACGCGCCGCCCAGGAGGCGCGCGTGGATGGCTTTCTGGTCAAGCCGGTCAATCGGAGCCTGTTGTTCGAGGCGATCATGGATGCATTTGACCAGGCCATGCCTGGTGCTGGCCAGGGGATCGTGTCGAACAATGATCAGCCCGACGTTGTTTCCCGACTTGCCGGGGCGCGCGTCCTGCTGGTCGAAGACAACGAAATCAACCAGCAGGTGGCGCGCGAGCTTTTGGAACACGCTGGGATCATTGTTCTTTTGGCGGAAAATGGGCAACAGGCGCTGGACCTGGTCGCCAGGGAACGGCCAGATGCCGTTCTCATGGATGTGCATATGCCGGTGATGGACGGATTGACCGCCACGCGCCTGCTGCGGGAGGATCACCAGTTCGACACCATCCCGATTCTGGCCATGACTGCCAATACCATGTCCGGGGATCGTGAACGTTGTTTGCAGGCCGGAATGCAGGATCACATCGCCAAGCCTATCGACCCCGATACCTTGTTTGCCACCCTGGTCCGGTGGATCAAACCCGCTGCCGGTGCTGACATGGAGTCGACGGCCGCTGCCCGCCCCGCGACGATGGCATCGGGCCAACCGGTGCCTGCGATTGCCGGCATCGACGTGCATGCCGCGCTGCATCGTTTGGGTGGCAACGTCGCCTCCTACCTCAAGATTCTTTCCCGGTTTCGTCTCAGCCAGGGTGGTGCCGTCACGTCCGTGCGCGCGGCGTTGGCGGCCGGTGACCGGCCGACGGCGGAGAGGGTTGCCCATACCCTCAAGGGGGTGGCGGCGACCATCGGCGCCGAGACCCTGCGGAAGGTTGCCGGAGAGCTGGAGGTGGCAATTCGTGTCATGTCTGACCCGAACCAGCTTGACGATGCCCTCGCGGAGACAGCCCACCTGCTTGAGACCCTGTGCGCCGACATTGAAAACGGATTGGTGGCGTTCACGCCACCGCGGGAAGAGATTGATGCGCGACCCGGGGTCACGGCATCCACGCAGGCAAATCCCGAGGCGGATACCGGTTCCGCATCGACATCGGACGAGGCATCGGCGTCGGTCGTTGATTTTGATCTTCCCCCTGTCGTGACCGCCGCGAGCGCGGAGGAACTCCGGCTGCTGCGCCGGGTCGCCGATCAGCTCGCCATCTTCGATGCCGATGTCGACAACACCTTGAGCGCCCTGTATCGCATCGCCGCCTACCCCGGGCTTGCCGACCGGATGGAAAAGGTCGAGGCGCTGGTTGCGCGCTACGAATTCGAGGAGGCGTTGCGGACACTCCAACAGTGCATCCACGACCTTGGAAAAGAACAAGCGGTGCTCGCGTTGGAAGACACGGCGCAGCAGTCGCACCCTCTCGGCCAATTCACCCTGATTATCCCCAAGATAGGCAATGAAGATGGCCG
>PEAJ01000292.1 GCA_002753495.1 Magnetococcales bacterium HA3dbin3
AATTTTATAAAGTGGTGGGGGGGCCCGGGGGGAGGCTCCGCCTGCCCCCCGGTGGGTCCAGGGCAAAGCCCTGGTGGGGTTCGGGGCGAAGCCCCGATGTTTTGTTTTTTTCCGCCCTCCGCTTCTTCGCGCGCATTTCGCATACTTTTCAATAAATGCATCTTTGATTTGGAATTGGAATTACCCATTGCCTGACGATTTTTTGCGTTTCCCAGCAAAAATCGTCAGGCGGATTGCAGGTTTATTGTGAAAGAGCGCTGTCATCGTCCGGACTGGCGCACCGGTCGCCATGCCCGCTAGGGTTGACCCGAAGGGCCGGCCTGGCGGCCACCGAGGATCAATGCCCGCGGGTGAGGTTTGCGTTGCTGGGGCTGGGGTTACTGCCCAGCCCCATGGCATGTCGCGAATCCTACAGGCGCCGGAGGACGAGGATCGTACAGGCAGGAATCGCGACCGTGATCAACCCATCGGCATAGCCGGTGATGGTGCCGTTGGCGACGTATCCCCGGCCGTTGTACTTCGGATCGCCGCTATTGAGGATCTCTTCCCACCTGCCAAGTCCGATCAGGTTGTTTTGGATTGAATAACTCGGAAACGCAGAGTTATTCAGGCTTGCGATAACCAGGAACTCACCTTGAATATTCGAGCGCCGGAAGGCAATGACCCGGCCGTCGTTGTTTACGTGGATGATATCAATGCCGCGACCGCGAAACGCCGATTCACGGCGGCGCAGGGCAATGACATCCTGGTAGAACTTGAACAAACCTTGCCCGGCGGTGGCGCGCAAGCCGGGGATGTCTTCGCGATTTGCAAGAAACCCAGCGTATGTCAATGGCTTACTGGCGCCGACCTCTTCGCCCATGAGGAACATGGGGATGCCGGCGGAGAGCAGGGTGATGCCAGCCACGACGCGTGTGCGCGCCTCGGCCCAAAGGCGGGTGTCGCCAAACAGCGGTGCATTGTTGACCGCCACGACCAGCGTGCGCGCCGAGTGTACATCCCGATCCCCCGCGCGGTAGGAGGAGTTTCCGGCTTCATCGTGGGACTCGTGATAGACCACCTTGCTGAACTGGGAGGCCCAGAGGGCGCCGGCGAAATAATCCATCGCCAGCGGTCGATCATCGCCGAATCCGGCATCCCACAGCAGGCGTGCGCGCGCGGCGTCGTTTTGGGCATCGCCGATCAGGTGGTGGTAGTAGTCGGCGTACCAGGCGGCATCGAAACCAAGACCGCCGACCTCCGGATCTTGCGTGACCTTGTCCCAGCCGGAATGATCCTCGGCAATGAGGAAAAGCGTGGGTTTGACCAGACGCAGGGTATGACTCCACTCACGCAGAAAGCGAATCCCTTGAGTCTTGGCCGCGTCGCAGGCGTGGCCGTTGGCGTGCAGGACGGGGTAAGAGTGGATGCTTGTGGTTTGGTCGACGCGAAAGCCGTCAAGGTGAAACTCGCTCACCAGCATGGCGGCGCTGCTGATGAACGTTTTGCGCACCATCGCCTCCCAGAAGCGCGGGGCGTAGCCGGTGGATTGGTTGTCGATGTAACCGCCGCTACCGGGAGGGTTGCTGCCGGGATAGTCGGTCGGCAGGCCTTCGTACCAGTAGTAGATGTTTTTTTCGTCGGCGTCGCTGTCGTATTTCCACTCGGCACGTTCGCCGTCACTCAAGTAATGGTTGTAGACCACGTCGAGGATGACGGCGATGCCGCGACGATGACAGGCACGCACAAAGTGCTTGAACTGATCGCGACCGCCGCTTGCAAACTCAACCGCCATGTGATGCGAAGTGCCGTAGCCCCAGGAGATGCTGCCCTGGAATTGCCCCATTGGCAGGAGTTCGACCGCGTTGATCCCGAGGTCGCTCAAGTGGGGGAGCAGATCCATGGCATCGGCGAAGTTGCCCACTTCGAGCTTGCCGCGAGATGCACAGCTTTTGCCAACCCCAAGGCTGCCGATGTGCAGTTCATAGATGACCAGGTCGTCGATGGAGTTGGGCATCGGGTGATCGGCGCGAAACTCATCCTTCCAGAATTCAACTGCGTCCACCCAGTCGGCGGGGCTGGGGTCGTCGGCCTTCTCAAAGTCGCAGACGACGCGGTCGGGATCGACGACGATCGAGCAACTCTTGCTGCCGTCGAGGTCGCGCCAGCTTCCAATATAGGGATGCCCGCCCGGGTTGATGTCGCCGCGCCCGATCTGACAGCGGGAGTAAAGATCGGTTCGATAGGCGACCGACCCGTCATCCTTGGTGATACGGAACATGTAGGGCTTGTGGTCAAAATTACTAAAACGTGCGAGCGTGGGCGAGTTTTCCCGAGTTGCTTCCCAGATATTGTCGAGATAGTGCGGCGACAGGTCGCCCATGACAACGCTACGGGGTGCCCGGTGTAATTCGATCATGGCAGGCTGGTCGGCAGGATCGGTCGAGATGCCGCCGCCCTGGTTATCAATGTAGCCGTTTGTCAGGGTACCACGCACCAGCTCGACCTTTGTCGCATGGGGCGCCCACACTGAAAAGCGAATCCCAGGCTCACCGGTCTCGCCGGGTGGGGTAAATTTGTTCGCCCCCAGCCGTCGGCAGTGGGTAAAGTGGTAACGGAGTTCCCGTTTTTCACTGAGGGGTACGGTGAAGATACATTGTTCCTCCCACTGCCAAGGGTCAGACTCCTCCTGTTCTGTTGGGGTCACCCGTTGGTTGGGACCCTTGGGGGTATCCGCGCGGACACCCCAGAAGAACTTTTGATTGTGGACACTGAAATCGATCTTTACCTCCGCGACCAGATCCTGGCCATGGA
>PEAJ01000293.1 GCA_002753495.1 Magnetococcales bacterium HA3dbin3
GCCAGACGATCCTCCATCGAACGCAGCAGGGTATCGCTCGGTTTGCCCTCCTTGTCGAAGTGCTTGACAAACCGCCCCTCGGTTTTGGCGAAGCTTAAAAAATCGACCCGCTCCTCGACGCCATCCTTGCCCTTTTTGTGATGCCAGTCGCGCTTCAGGGAGGGATTGCCCTGGAGCGACAGACGCGAGGCGATGGTCGGACCGGCATCCGGATTGTAAACGAAAACAGGGAAAGCGCGCGACTCAACCGCCAGGGTGGCCTGCGAACAGGAAACATCGTCCGCAACCTGATGCTCCGGCTGGCAGGTGGTGTAGACGTTGATCACCGCCGGGCCATCGAAACGCAACGCCTGCTCGACGCCGCGGTAGAAGTGGGTGGTCATCGGGCCGACCGTCTGCACCACGAAGACGTGCGGGTGCATCATGGCGATCAGACCGATCTCCTTGCGCCGCTCCTGCTTGCCGGGAACGCTCTTGCCATGCACCGACATCTTGGCGTCCTGGCCGATGAAGGTGGCGGTGGAGGCCTGGCCGCCGGTGTTGGAATAGACCTGGGTGTCGAGGATCAGCACCTTGATGTTCATCCCCGAGGTGAGCATGCGCGACAGGGCCTGGAAGCCGATATCAAGCATGGCGCCATCGCCACCGAAGGCCCACAGACAATGATCCTGCTTGCCGACCTGGTCCCAGTGGGCGCGAATGCCCATGGCCACCACCGAGTTGTTCTCGAACAGGGAGTTGACCCATGGCACGCGGAACGGATTGAAGGGATAGGTCGAACTGTAGACCGTGTTGCACCCGGTCGAGGCGACGATGCCGTATTTGCTGCCATACACCTCGTTGGTGACGGCGAGCAGTTGGCGGATGACCGAGGCCTCGCCGCATCCCATGCAAGAGCCGGCACCGCCAACGTACTGGTTGGCATTGTCGCTGAGCATGATGTCGACGCGGAGCTTCGGGTTGATATACTCCGGCGGCGTATCCGGGCACCCCTTGTAGAAGTCCCAAAGCGAAAGATAGTCCGGGAGGTTGTCCTTGGTCTTCTTGATCATCTTCAGGGCTTTGTGGTCACCACAGGCGGTGACACACTCGCCGCACCCCTTGCACTTGGTCGGATCGATGAAAATACCGAACCAGGCACCACCGGGGGCATCGGGTTCCTTCTCCTTCTTCTTTTCGTAGGTCTTCCAGAACTTGGTCGTCTGGACCACCTGACGACGGATCAACTCCTTGGTGCGGCCGTCGCAGAACTTGTTCGTTTCAGCATCCAGGGTGGCCGGGGTGATGACCCGTCCCCAGATCGCCGAGTCCGGACAGTTTTGGACACACTCCATGCAGGCGACGCAGCTCTCCGCCGCATACTCCGGCAAATCCGGGGCGATGTACGAAAAATCACGGTAGGAGCCGGTGCCGGCGGGGACAATGGAGCAGGCGACAAACGGGTCGGCCGGTTGCCCCGAGCCGCGGCCAGAGTTGTAGGCCTCGACGACCTCCCTGGCCCTCTTGGCGTCGTACCATCTGGGCGTGGCGTGCGAATAGATCTTGGCGCGTTGACTCATGATGCAAAATCCCTCCAATCGGGGCGGAGCCTTGAGGACCGCCTCACCGATGCTTAAATGAAGAAGGCGTTGACGTCCTTGCCCTTGGCGTCCCAATCAACCTTGCCCTGGGCCAGAACATCGGGCGGCGTGGCATCCATGATGGCCCGCGTCACCTCCATGACGGTCCGATACCCTTTCCGGGCGGCGTCCAGGTTATCCTCGACTACCTTGCCACCGCGTTTGCCGAAATACTTTTCCAGCGGTTTGCGCACCTGGTCAAACAGCACCTGCTCGGAGAGGTTGGCGTTCTCCCGGAACGGGGTGACGCGCAGGAAGACGCCAAGGAGAACAACACCCTGAAAACGCTGAATCAGGGAGGAGTCGGATTTGCAGGCCTCACGCGCAATCGCGATCGTATCGACGCCGTAGAAGCGAATGCCGTGCTCGCGGATGAAATACTTGGCGTAGGACGGGATCGAATTCCACAGCCCTTCCGGGGTGGTCTCGTCGGTGTGCTGGAAGACGATTCCGCGCTCCTGCAGACCGACCAGGGGGTTACCCATGAACCAGGTCGTCGGGTCCATCAGCGGCACGAAATCCACCTGCTGCAATTCGCAGTGGGTGAGAATCTTGCCCGAGGGGGTGACGGTGAGGTAGGTGTTGGTCGGCAGACCCTTCTTTTCCGAACCATACTTCGGTGCCGCCTGCACCTTGAAGCCGAAGGTATCGCCGAGGATGGTGGCGATGATCTTGTTGGTGGTGACCGAACCGTAACCACCGACCGAATGTCCGCGCACCGAGAAGGAGCCGACCGGACGCACATCGGGTTCGCTCTCTGTTGCCAGAGCGGTGGGGTGGTCAATACCGATGGTGAAGTAGCGCTTGCCCTGGGTGCCGGCGAGCATGTTCCTCACCACCGCCACGATGTGGCCCGGAGTGACGTCGCGCGAACCGAGACCAGCGGAGCCGGTGAAGACGTAGGGGATATGGTCGATCTTCGCAAAACCTGGAATCCCCATGAGCGCCTTGGCCAGCGAGGCCTCGACGTCCGTGGTCAGGGGGTTGTCGACCATGGTCGGGATGTCGCACCGCTCCATGACGGAAACCGCCTTGCAGTGCTGGAGAGCCTGGGCAATCTGGGCGGCCGGGAAGGGGCGATAGCAGGTCACCATGATCACCCCGAGTTTGACCCCCAAGGTCTTGCGTACGAGGTCAATGGCGGAGCTGGCGGACTCGCCCAGGGTACCCATG
>PEAJ01000294.1 GCA_002753495.1 Magnetococcales bacterium HA3dbin3
GCTGGGAGCACCACCGCCACTTGCGGTGGTCTGAGTCGCACTGCCGCCGGCGCCAGCCTGGGACACACCGCTGCCCGTGCCTGGCGAGGAGGAGGAAGAAGAAGAGGAGCCTGGGCCGCTGCTGGCGGCGCCAGGCAACGGTGGCAGGAGATCAAGATCAGGGGGAATTTCGAGAGGTTCCCTGGTGGCGACACGGCTGGCGTCCGGCGTGTCGTTCTCCCAGGGCAGGTGCATCTTCCCCGAGCAACCGGAAAGGAGCAGGGCCGATACCAGACCCAAGCTGTAGGTCGTCAATCTCATGATTCTGCTTCTCCCGCGTGGAAAAAATGGTCCCAGAGCAGTATGCCGATTCCCAGCGTGATGGCGCTGTCAGCCACGTTGAACACCGGCCAGGAGAGATCATGCCAATGAACGTGGATAAAGTCCACCACCCACCCCAGGCTCAGGCGGTCGACGAGGTTGCCGACCGCTCCCCCCAGGACCAATGCCAGGGCAGCGGCGGACCAGACGTTCGTGGTTTGGCGGATGAGGTGGAGCATCAAGACGATGGCCACGATCGCCACCCCGGTCAGAATGCCAATGCGCCACGAGGGTGGCAGACCGGTGAAAAGGCCAAAGGCGGCCCCGTAATTGTGCACGATAACCAGGTCGAGGAAACCCGGCAGAATCACCAGACCGCCTTCGGGCAGACCCTGCGTGGCGACCCACTTGCTGGCCTGGTCGGCGATAAAGACCAAAAGTGCGACGAGGATGCCAAGTCTGGTCATGGTTGCCGATCGTTGTTACGGCTGAGGTGTTGCCGCCACCGGTAATCCATGCTGGCGCTCATGCCTGCCCTTCGTCGTGAATGGGGTGGGCGGTGAACCAGGCCCGGGCCTCGGCGACATCCCGGGCGATGCGTTCGCGCAGCGCTGCCGCGTCGGGAAAACGAATCTCGCCGCGCAACCACCGACAAAAACGCACGCGCAACACCCGCTGGTAAAGATCGCCACAGGGGACGAGCATGTGTACCTCCAGGCGCAGCCCCTCGCCACCAAAAGTCGGGTTATCCCCCAGATTGGCCACCGCCGGCAACCAGACGCCATCGACCAACGCCTGCACCACGTAGACCCCGGGCGGGGGGTGCAGCAATCCTTCCAGGCGGAAATTGGCGGTGGGAAACCCAAGGCCGCGCCCGCGGCTGCGCCCATGCACAACACGACTCTCCAGCTCGAAGGGCCGCCCGAGCAACCGCGCCGCCCGGGCAAAATCACCAGCCTGCACGAACGCGCGCACACGTGTCGAGGAGACGGTCAGGCCATCGATCTGGCAGGCCTCCTGGCGATGCACCCCGAACCCATAGCGCGCCCCAAGCTCCTGGAGCAAGGCAAAAGTTCCCTTGCCGCCGGCACCAAAGCGAAAATTGAACCCGACCAAAACCTCCCTGGCACGCAGGGCCTCGACCAAAAATCGATCGACAAAACGATCCGGTCGCAGCGCCGCCACCTCTGGCGTGAAGCGGATGACGAGCATGCCATCGACGCCGTGCCGACCCATCCAGCGCGACTTGCCGCGCACGCCGATGATGCGTGGCGGTCCGGCGGCGGGGGAGAGAAGGCGCTGCGGATGCGGCTCGAACGTCACCACCACCGCCTTGGCATCGTGGTGACTGGCCAACTCGCGCAACGTCAAAAAGACCGCCTGGTGCCCCAGGTGAACACCATCGAAATTGCCGATGGTCACCACGGCACCGCGAAACTCCTCCGCAAGGTTATGCACACCGCGCATGATCCGCATACAAAATCCGCGTCAACCTCCCGCACCCTTCCCTGACCCGCATCCCATGCGTTTCCGTTGCCCAGGCGCATGGCCAACCCGGAAAGCTACCCAAAGCCGGGCCGGCAGTCAACGCAGGATGCAGGTTGAAAAGCACGTTGGTCCGGATTAGATTGCTCCTTCGCCGATTCGCCACCATGCCTTCCAGGGAGCCGGATTACATGCTGAACGTCCTGCGTCGCAGCGCCAAAAGCGTCATCATCAAGATCCTTCTGGTCTTTCTTGCCATCTCGTTCGGCATTTGGGGGATTGGTGACTACGCCCGTCGCGCCTCGGTCACACCCGTGGCCACCGTCGCTGGACATGAAATTTCACCGGCCGAGTTTCATCAGGCCTACGAGTCGTTCCTCAATACCCTGCGTCAGAATTCAGGCGGCAAGCTGGATAAAAAGACCGCCGAGGCCCTGGGCATGAAACAGCAGCTCCTGCTGCGGATGGTACACCGTATTTTGATCCAGGACGTGGTGCGCAAGCTGCGCCTGACCGTCTCTCCCGAGCGTCTTGGCGCGATGATCGCGGCCAATCCGGTTTTTCAGGTTGACGGCCGTTTCGACGACGAGCGTTATCGTACCGTTTTGCATCGTCAGCACGTCAATCCATCCCAGTACGAGGCCAACCTGACCAGCGACCTCGCCCTCTCCCAACTTGAAAGAGCCCTCAGCCAGGTGCCCGCGCTACCCCGGCTGTTGCAGGAAGATTTGCTGCAAATGGAGACCGAGGAGCGCACCGTTCACACCTTAAGCCTGGATGCCCATGACCTTGAAGCCGAGGTGAAGGTCACCCCGGAAAATTTGCAGAGCTACCATACGGCGCACCAGAATCAGTTCATGACCCCTCTCCAGGCGAAGGTTGCCTACGCGGTGTTGAATGCCGCGAGCGTTCGGGGCGATATCCGGGTGGGCGACCAGGAGATTGAGACCTACTATCAGGATCATCAGGGTGACTATCGCACCGAGGAGAC
>PEAJ01000295.1 GCA_002753495.1 Magnetococcales bacterium HA3dbin3
CGCTTGATCGAGACATGCCAACTTTCCAGGATGCGACTGCCCACCGTCGAACCGGTATAGGCGACGTGGTGGCGGATCAGGGTGTTCAATATGTTGATGTCGGCCGGATCCTCCACCGCCTCCAGGGCGACCATGGCGGTGTTGCACAGGGCGGGAAAACGGCCATCGGCGTTGAGCACAAAGGCGATGCCCCCGCTCATGCCGGCGGCAAAGTTGCGCCCGGTGCGACCAAGAACAACCACCGTCCCGCCGGTCATGTATTCGCAGCCGTGATCGCCCACCCCCTCGACCACCGCCTTCGCGCCGGAGTTGCGCACGGCAAAGCGCTCGCCGGCGATGCCGCGGAAGTAGGCCTCGCCACCGGTGGCACCATAAAGAACGGTATTGCCAACGATGATGTTCTCCTCCGGCACGAAGGTGGTGCCGGCTTGCGGGCGGATGGCGATGCGGCCGCCAGACATCCCCTTGCCGACATAGTCGTTGCTCGCCCCTTCGAGGTGCAAAGAGACGCCGTGGACGTTGAAGGCACCAAAGCTCTGCCCGGCAACGCCGCGGAAGAAGCATTGAATCGTGTTGTTCGGCAACCCCTCGGCGCCAAACTGCTTGGAGATCTCCCCACCCATCATCGCCCCGACCGAGCGGTCGGTGTTGCGGATCGGCAGACGAATCTCGATCGGGTCGCGATTCTGGAACGCCCGCCGCGCGAGCACCAGGAGCTGATGATCGAGTTGCCTGTCGAGACCATGATCCTGCGGCTGCTCGAAACGGGTGGCAATGTGCGAGGGGACATCGGGACGGGTCAGCACCTTGGAGAAGTCGAGCCCCTGACTCTTCCAGTGATCGACGGCATCGTCAATCTCGATGCAATCCATGCGGCCGATCATCTCATCCATGTGGCGGAAGCCCATCTCCGCCATGTGTTCGCGCACCTCGTTGGCGATGAAGAAGAAATAATTGACCAGATCCTGCACCTTGCCGGAAAACTTCTTGCGCAGCTCCACATCCTGGGTGGCGATGCCGACCGGGCAGGTGCCGAGGTGACACTTGCGCATCATGATGCACCCTTCGACGATCAGGGGCGCGGTGGCAAAGCCGAACTCCTCCGCCCCGAGCAGGGCACCGATGATGACATCGCGACCGGTGCGCAGCTGGCCGTCGACTTGCAAGCGGACGCGGCCGCGCAGGTCGTTGAGCACCAGGGTTTGCTGGCTTTCGGCAAGCCCGAGCTCCCAGGGGACACCGGCATGCTTGATCGAGCTTAAGGGACTCGCGCCGGTGCCGCCATCAAAGCCGGAGATCAGCACCATATCGGCATGCGCCTTCGACACCCCGGCGGCAATCGTCCCGACGCCGACCGCCGACACCAGCTTGACCGACACCCGACTTTTGGGATTGACGTTGCGCAGGTCAAAGATCAGCTGGGCGAGGTCTTCGATCGAGTAGATGTCGTGGTGCGGCGGCGGGCTGATCAGGGTGACACCGGGCGTGGTGTTGCGCGTGCGCGCGATCACTTCGTTGACCTTGTGCCCGGGCAGCTGCCCGCCTTCGCCGGGTTTCGCCCCCTGGCACACCTTGATCTGCATCTCCTCGGAATTGGCCAGGTAGTGGCTGCTGACGCCAAAGCGCGCCGAGGCCACCTGCTTGACCGCGCTGCGCGCCAGGTCGCCGTTCGGGCGCGGCTTGAAGCGTTCGGCCGACTCGCCACCTTCGCCGGTGTTTGATTTGCCACCGATGCGGTTCATGGCAATGGCCAGGGTTTCGTGTGCCTCCTTCGAGATCGAACCGAACGACATCGCCCCGGTGACGAAACGCCGGACGATATCCACCGCCGGTTCCACCTCGCTTAAGGGAATCGGCTTGCCGGCTTTTTTGAGCTTGAACAGGCCGCGCAGGGTACACAACCCTTGCGCCTGTTCGTCGATCAGGCGCGAAAACTGCTTGAAGGTTGCATAGTCGTTTTCGCGCGCGGCGCGTTGCAGGAGGGTGATGGTCTCCGGGTTCCACATGTGGCGCTCGCCACCGTGGCGGAACTTGTATTCACCGCCGACCGGCAGGGCATCGAAGTGGACGATATTTTTGCTCACCGCCAGCCGGTGCCGGGTGAGCGCCTCGCGGGCGATGACCGGCAGGCCAATCCCCTCGATGCGCGAGACGGTACCGGAGAAGTGGCGTTCGATCACCTGGCGGTTGATGCCGATCGCCTCAAAAATTTGCGCGCCACAGTAGCTGCGCAAAGTCGAGATGCCCATCTTCGAGAAGACCTTGAGCAACCCCTTGCCGATCGCCTTGGTGAAGTTTTCCTGGGCTTTTTCCACCTTGAGGCCAGGCGGCAGCAGCCCCTGTTTGCCAAGATCCTCGATCAACTCAAAGGCGAGCCAGGGGTTGATGGCGCCGACGCCGTAGCCCAAGAGCAGGGCAAAGTGGTGGACTTCGCGCGGCTCACCGGTTTCGACGAGGATGCTTGCGCGATTGCGCACGCCGGCGCGGATCAGGTGGTGATGCACCGCCGATGCCGCAAGCAGGATTGGCATCGGCACGAGCTCCTGGTTGACGCCGCGATCGCTCAAGATCACCAGGGTGCAGCCGCCGGCGACGGCCTCCGAAACCTGGCCAAGCAACAGCCGCAGGGCGCGTTCCATCCCGTCCGGCCCTTCGGCCGCCGGCCAGAGGATGGAGAAGGTGGCGGCCCTCAAGGTTGGGTGGTCGAGGGCGCGGATGCGGGCCAAATCCCGATTGCTCAGGATC
>PEAJ01000296.1 GCA_002753495.1 Magnetococcales bacterium HA3dbin3
ATGTGACGGCGTTACCCATGCTGCTCCCTCCTGGCGGGCAGGATACCCCGGGAGGGCCGGGGGCGTCCACGAATATCCCCCACCGTTCAACTGGTGTGCGCGGGCGGCGTTATCGCGGTGGCGGTGGCGGTGGCGTTCCCCCGCCCTGGTGCTGTCGCGCCTTCGTCATGGTGGTGCATAGCGCTGGAGGGTCGCCAGCAAGGTTTTTTTCTTGATCGGTTTGGCCAGATGGGCGTCGCAACCGGCCTTCAGGCTCTGGACGATATCCTCGTGCAAGGCATGCGCGGTCAGCGCAACGATGGGCAGGCGGGGCAATCCCTGCCGCTGCTCGTGCTCCCGCCAGGCGCCGGTTGCGGCGTAACCGTCGAGCTCCGGCATTTGAACATCCATGAGCACCAGGTCGAAGGGGAGCTGTTGCATGCGATCCAGGGCGACCCGACCATTCTCCGCCGTGTGCAGCTCCACCGCCATCTCCTCGAGGTAGGCCTCGATGAGCATCCGGTTGTCCTCGGAATCGTCCACCAGCAGGATGCGTCGGGGGTGATCGCGGGTGTCGGCCCGGACACCCGCGGGGGCAGGGATCGCCTCCCGCGCCGCCGCCAGCGGCGGCAGCGTCGCGACCATGTTGATCAGGTCGGCGCGCCGCACCGGCTTGATGAGATGGTGCCTGATCCCCAACTTTTCGCACGACTCCGACTGCCCGTCCTGATGATCCGGGGGGAGCATCAGGATGGGCAGCGCCTGGTGCCCGGCATCCCGCCAACAGGCCACCAGCCGGAAGCCATCCATGTCCGGCAGGTGCAGCTCCAGCAAGATCGACTGGAAAGGGCGCGCCAGGGCCGCGGCCCTTTCCATCATCCTCAGCGCGGCAAAACCGCTGGCCACATCCTCCACTTCGGCGTGCTGTTCCTCCAGGTATTGGCGCAGAACGCGTCGGTCGGACGCCTCGCCGCCGACCAGCAGCAGCCGCGTGCCGTGCAAACCGGGCGCCGCCACCGCGACATCGGGCGCGTGTCCGGGGGAGAAATCCTGACTCACGCCCTGATCAGCCATCGGGCTGGACGCGACATCGGGCGCGTGTCCGGGGGAAAAAGGTATGGTGACGATAAACGCCGTGCCCTGCCCCGGTTGGCTCTCGATGCGAATGCGGCCATCCATCTTCTCGACCAGCTTTTTGACGATGGCCAGCCCCAGCCCGGTACCACCATAACGGCGGGTGGTGGAGGTGTCGGCCTGAACAAAATTCTCAAAAATCAACGCTTGGCGATCCTCAGGAATGCCGATGCCGGTGTCGATCACCCGGAAAACGAGGTTGACCGTCGCCGCGGCGGCCTCCTGTTTCCCCTCTTCACGCGCCACCTCGAAGCGAATCGCTCCCTGTTCGGTGAACTTGACGGCGTTGCTCAACAGGTTGAGAAAAATTTGTCGCAGGCGGGTGGGGTCTCCCTCCAGCCACTCCGGCACCCCGGGCACGACATGGCGCAGCAGATGCAGACCCTTGGCGCTCGCGCGCATCGCCATGATGTCGCACACCACGGCCATTTCGTCAGCAGGGTTGAAGGGGATGCGTTCCAGGGTGAGTTGCCCGGCCTCGATCTTGGAAAGATCCAGGATGTCGTTGATGATCCCCAGCAGATTCTCCCCTGCCGAACGGAACACCTGCACAAACTTGCGCTGTTCGGGTGCCAAGTTGCTTTCCCAGAGCAGATCCGCCATGCCCAGGATGGCGTTCATCGGCGTGCGGATTTCGTGACTCATGTTGGCGAGGAACGCGCTTTTGGCCTGGTTGGCGGCCTCGGCGGCAACCTTGGCCGCTTGCAGCTGCCGCTCCGCCCGCTTACGCTCGGTGACATCGCGCGTGACCTCGACGAAACCGAGCAGGGCATGACCATCCCCCCGCATCGCCGTCATGATTTCGTTCGCATAGAGGCGGGTGCCATCCTTGCGCACCCGCCAACCCTCGATCTCCACCCGCCCGGCCGCAGCCGCCTCCGCCAGAACCTGCCGCACCCGCCCGGTGGCAACCTCCTCGGGCGGATAGAACACCTCGATCGACTGACCGAGAATCTCGGCGCTCTCATAGCCCTTCACCAGTCTGGCGCCTTCGTTCCAGGTGATGACCCGGCCGTCGGGATCGAGCATGAAGATGGCGTAGTCCTTGATGCTGGCCGTCATCAGGCGGAAGCGCATCTCGCTTTCGGTGAGCGCGGCTTCGACCCGTTTGCGGTCGGTGATGTCACGCCAGGCGACGAGCAAAACCCGCCGCCCCTCCATCGACACCATCGAGACGCTGACCTCGGCCCAGAAATGCTCCCCATCCAGGCGACGGTAGAGCCACGCGAAGTGGTGCCTGCCCTGCTTGAGCGTCTCGGCAACCTGCTCCGCCATCGCCGCCTTTGATTCCCGGCCATCCGGCTGCTGATCTGGCGAGAGCTGATCGGGGGCCAGACCAAGAATCCGCTCCCGGGGGCCGCGCAGCATGACCTCGGCGGCGCGGTTGCAATCGCTGATGCGACCACTATCGGGCTCCACGATCAGGTAGGCATCGGGCGAGCCCTGGAAGAGCTCCAGGTGGCGCTCCTCGCTTTCCGCCAGACGCGCGGTGATTTTTTGTCTCTCGACGATCCGGTGGTGGAGAACCCCCATGCTGGCGATGACGAGGATGGTGATGATGCCGGCAAACAGGAGAAATTTCAGGCGCGTCTGTCGCCATTGCGTCAGATAGCTTGCCTCGGCGATGC
>PEAJ01000297.1 GCA_002753495.1 Magnetococcales bacterium HA3dbin3
CGAAGGCGACCATGACGTAGGGTTCGTTGTACTGATTCTGGTCGATGCTCGCGCGGGCGTCGATCAGGCGATCGCCAGCGAGAACAGTACGCCGCTTCAGGAGGTAAGGGGTTTTGGTTTTGTGCCCCTTGCGATCAGCGTGCTCACCGTAGAGCAGGATGTCACCCGGTGGTATGCGACCGGCAACTGCCGCGTCAACATCCCCCTTTTCATCGACCATCTTGAACTCCAGGCGCGCGGTGCGACCGATCAACGACTTTGCCCGAGCCGGATCGTCCAACCCCGGCAGCTGCACCATGATCCGATCCGTGCCCTGTTTTTGAATGGTCGGTTCGGTCACGCCAAACTGGTCGACGCGCGAGCGGATGGTCTCGATCGCCTGGTCCAGGGCCAACCGTCCGACCTCCTTCTTGTACTCCGGCGAAAGAACCATGTGAAAGGCGGCCTTTTCGGCCACCCAGGTGAAATCGAGATTGGGCAGCTGCTTGTGCAAGGGGCCGCGAACCTTGTCCTGATCGGCTGCGTTGCTCAAGCCCAGCTCCAGGGTATCGACCGCCACCCGTTGCAGCGTGCGGTGGACAAGATTTTCGTTGCGCAGGACGAGACGGACCTCGTCGATGAGGTTCTCCGTCGTCTGCTCGATGGCCTTTTCGACCTCCACGCGGTAGAGGAGGGCCAACCCCCCTTGCAGATCCAGGCCACGCTGGATGATCTGCGTGGGGAGCCAGGAGGGCCACCAGGGGGGCATCTTCCCGCCGAACATGGAGGGGACGCAATACAACAGGGAGACCAGGGTGACCACCAGGACCAAGAGGGGTTTCCAGAGGGGAAGTTGGCGCATGCTGCTTTCCAGGCTCTTGTGGCAAAGGTACAAAAGGTACTTGGGTGGAAGACCAACCCCGCGGCGCCGAACAACGCCACACCGGCGATTGCCCGCCCAGCCGGGGACGCGAAAGAGGATGCCGCACAGACAAGGGGAACGGCCGCGCATCCGAAAAGGAAAACGCCGTGCGTCCACGCGCCGCCTGTGATGCATCGGGGGGGCGCGGCCCGTCGATTTTTTTGGGCTATTCGCCCTTTCCGGTCTCGCCGCCGACGGTTTTTTCGCCCTCCTTGGGCTTGTCGCCTTTCTCCTTGCCGTCGGGTGTCGCCGGCACGCCGCTTTTGGCGGTAACGGTGGAGATGCTCTCCCGTCGGACCCGGATGCGAACCGGCTTGACGGCCTTGCCGCCGACATCCACCTCGCCGATCTCCACCTGAACGGTATCCTCCTCGACACGATGGATTCGCCCGATGATGCCACCACCGGTGACGACGGAATCACCGCGTTGCAGGTTGGCGATCATCTGCCGGTGCCTCTTTTGCTCCTTCTGCTGCGGCCGAATCAGCAGGAAGTAGAAGACGAGAAACATCAACACCATAAACAGGATGTTGAGGACGGTGGCGCCCGTTCCTCCCGCGGCCGGGGCGCCGTTTTGAGCCCATGCCGGGCCAATCACATCGAACATGGTGTCTCCCTTGTGCACATGACGACTCTCCCCCTTGAACAACCTGAACCGCCCACCTCTGCCCCGGTCGAACGGATTCGCAAACGCGGATTCTATGCACAAAGCCGGGGTTGTCGTCCAGGTTTTCTGTCACAAGGGGCAGGCTCAACACTGAAATTGCGGCGTAACTCTCCCGATCGCCGAAACCTGGATGCAGTCACGTCTCTTGCCCTGATTGGCTCTCCTCTTCCAGTCGTTCGCGCATGGTTAACAGCAGCGTGCGCATCGTCGCGATGTCTTTCGGGGAAAGTCCCGATGAAAGCCTGTTGATCCAGGGGGCTTGCAGGCGCATGGCTGCATCGAACGCTTCCTTCCCTTTGTTCGTCAGAATGACAAGGGGGGCACGCCGATGGTGTGGATTGGCGGTCAGGGCGACAAACCCATCCCTGACCAGGTCATTGACGATGCGCTGGACATTCTGCCTGTTTGCACCCATGTCACGCGCAAGCCTGGCGACAGGCTGCGGTTGATCCGCTGCGGTCATGGTCCCCAAAACCTGCCAACGGGCGCTCGTCAAGCCAAGGGGCGCGACCATTCTATCACCGGAAGCAAGAATCCGGTTGTTGAACCTGAACAGGTCGAGGATGAGGTCGGTCAGGGCTGCGCCAGCGGGAGTTCGATCGCACATGGCATGGACAGTGTGTTCGCAGGTAAAAATTGACATCATGATTTCAAGTTGACATCATATTGTCAACTTGGAGGCCTTCTGTTCCTTCCGGTGCAAAGTGCCTTCGCTCCAAGCAGACGTAAACACGTGGGAGGGAGAAAAGCCATGCTGCATAGAGTTCATCCAGCTGCCGGGGCGGTCGCCATGCTCTTGATCGTGACCTTCTGGCTCGCGACGTTTCTTTCCGAGTTGTTCGCGTCGCAGACGGTCGTTATTGCGGTCAAAATAGCGATACCGTGGGGATTTCTCTTCCTTGTCCCGGCGCTTGCCACGACGGGTGGTTCAGGAATTCGGTTGGCAAGGAGTGAATGCTTGGGGTTGGTTGGACTGAAGAACCGACGCATACGACTGGTTGCCGTCAATGGCCTCCTGGTGCGCATTCCCGCCGCGATCTATCTGGCAGACAAGGCAAAAACCGGGGAGTTCGATATGGCCTTTTACCTGGTGCAGATCCTTGAGCTTGTCGTGGGCGGAGTGAACCTCACCCTCCTTGGACT
>PEAJ01000012.1 GCA_002753495.1 Magnetococcales bacterium HA3dbin3
TTGTGTTTTGGATCCGGCGCCACCTTCGCGTGCTGTTGGTGGCCGGCTGGGGGATCGGGTGCGGGCCTGGGTTTTGTACCCCGTCGACGGGTCGGCATGATGTGATGGAGGGGAAGTTGTGTTTTGGATCCGGCGCCACCTTCGTGTGCTGTTGGTGGCCGGCTGGGAGATCGGGTGCGGGCCTGGGTTTTGTACCCCGTGGACGGATCGGCATGATTTGATGGATTAGGAGTTGTGTCTGGATTTGGCGCCGCCTTCGCGTGTCGGCGGCGGCTGGTTGGGATATCGGGTGCGGGTCGTTCGTGCATGGGGGTATTTGCCTTCGGTCGTGGCGACGCGTGCGGGCAACATGTGGGAAGGGTGGAGGAGGTGGCCAGAGTCGGGTTGACAGGGAGGGTTTGAACATCGTGGGCACAGGTTTGCGCGGAGACCGTGCGGGGTGGAATCGATCCGGGAAGGGGTGCGGCAGGGTTGTCTGATTTCCGGCCGGCCGGCCCGGGCGATTGGCCTGAATGTGTCGCCGACGCGGCAATCCGGGAGGCGGCTCGAAGGCATCGGGTTGCGTTGCCCCGGCAAGGAGGAATGACGCATGAATGCGCGGTGTGATGTGTGATTCCAATTCCAGATCAAGATGGATATGAGGCGGCAGCGAGAGAGCGACGAGATGGATACGTTTTGGTACGGCGCGGAGCGAACGAGGCAGCCAACGAAGTAGACGCTTGATCTGAAATTGGAATGAGGCACAAGGCGATCGGGCGTCATCCTGGCGAGGCCATGGCGGGCATGCGATGCTGACTGCGGGGGTCGTTTTTTGGCTCTCGTTCGGTCGAGGGTGGCGGGAGGCTTTCTCCATCCGGCAAAGTTGGAGCAGTCCCCGGATGATTTGGAAAGGGTTGAGGTTGTGGCCACCGCGCGCGGTGGGCGTGTCGCCGCTGGCAAGATTGGCGGGAGACCGGTTTTGATCGGGTTGGTATCAACGGGATCTGATCGCGGGGTCGCCGGCTGTTCAGGGGTTGTTCAAGGCGTTTGGTTCCAATTCCAGATCAAGATGGCGAGGTCTACAACGCGTGAGCGACGGGACAGATACGTTTTGGCACGGCGAGGAGCGAACAAGGCAACCAACGACGTTGCCGCTTGATATGGAATTGGAATGAGGTGTGTTGCCCCAATGCGGAGGGATGGCCACGGCCATGCGGCGGGCCTGCGTCGGGACGGGTGCGATCGGGTGCCGGTTCGGCCTGGCTTGGTCGGATTGTGGTGGAGGGCGCGGGATTTTTGAGGAAGCTTTTCGTGCGCGCGGGTCGCATGCCTGTGCCGCGGAGTGGTGATTAGAATGGTTTTTTGATGATGGGGTCGGGATGGTGACGTTGACGGTACTGTCCAGTGCGGGCGGCTTTCTGTGGTGGAGGCTGGAAAGGGCAGGTTTTTGGGCATGGATGTTTGTGCCTTGCAGATAGTTTTTTGAGTCAAGCCACAGGGTTAGGGTTGGCCCTGTCAAAGCGAGCAACCCATGCGTGTCCAGGGAAGGCAAAAGTGACAAATTGGGAGATGAACAATGGCTATTTCGATCAACACCAACGTTGGCGCCCTGGTGGCGCAGAAAAATTTGGGTTCGTCCTCTTCGAAGCTGCAGAAGGTCTATCAAAGACTTTCCTCGGGCTTGCGGGTCAATTCGTCAGCCGACGATGCGGCGGGGCTGGGGATCGCCACGTCGCTGACTGCCCAGATTCGCGCGGCCAACATGGCGCAGCGCAACGTCAACGATGGCATCTCCATGCTGCAGGTGGCCGACGGCAGCCTGGATGAGACCACCAACACCTTGCAGAGGATGCGCGAACTTGCCGTTCAGGCCTCCTCCCAGACCTTGACAACCACCGACCGCACCAACCTGAATGCTGAATTTTCCCAGCTTCTGTCGGAGGTGGATCGGATCGGCTCCAACGCCAAGTTCAACGGAAGATTCCTTTTGTTCGGGTCAGTGACCGCCGTCCAGATCCAGGTTGGCGCCTACAGCGGTCAGCAGTTGTCGATCACCCTGGCGAGCGCAACCGCCGCCGCCCTGCTCACGGCCGGTGTACAGGTTTCCGGTACCAACGGCATCGAGGCGATGTCGGCGATCACGACCATTGATGCCGCCATCGCCAGCGTGGCCTCGATTCGTGCCACCATCGGTTCGCTGCAAAACCGTTTCGAGTCGGTGATCTCGACGCTGGCCAACCAGTCGACCAACACCGAGGCGGCGCGTTCCCGGATCATGGACGCGGATGTTGCGACCGAAACGTCGAACCTGACCCGGGTTTCGATCCTGCAGCAGGCCGGGGCTTCGATTCTCGCCCAGGCCAACCAGCAACCGCAGATTGCGCTGACTTTGCTGCAAGGTCGGTAATTTCATGAGGCTGGCGCGGTAGCTTTTTAATCCACGAAAGGTTGTCCGCGCTTTAACCGGGTATTCGGGTCCAGGGAGGGGGTTTTATGCCCCCCCTGGGCCGAACCCTTCCTCCCCTGGATAGCCAGGCGGTTTTGGCCAGGTGTCGCCGGGCGGGCGGGTGGTGGGTTGGTTGTCTTGCGAGGGGTGTTGTGCCCTGTCGGTTTGACGGAGCCGTGTGGTCGGTTGGAGGTGTTTTACGTCGATCGTGCGTATTCATTTTGGTGAAAAATCGTGACGGGCGGTATTGACCGTTAGGCAAAGGCGGGCGCCCGAACGAACGTGTGCGAGGAAGGAGTCATTCCAATTCCAGATCAAGATCGCAACGAGGCGGCAGCTTGGTGAGCGACAAGACAGATACGTTTGGGTACGGCGAGGAGCGAACAAGGCAGCCAGCGAAGTGGCCGCTTGATATGGAATTGGAATAAAGCGTGATGATCCCAGCGTCGGGTGCTGGAGCCAACTTTGGTGGATGGAGGAAGCCTCCCTCTGCCTTCAACCGATAAAGGTCAAAAAACAGCTTTCACGGTAGGAAAGAATAGCGAGAGAGGGTTGGCGCATGGTTGCCGGCCCTCTTTTTGGGGGATTGGGGAGAGGGTCCCGGGTATCCCCCCGCGCGGCACCGGCCAGGCGCGACAGGATTGGGGTTGGTCCTGCAAAAATGAACAGCCCATTCATTGCCCATGGAAGGCAAAAGATATGACACGGGAGATCGGTCGTGGCCATTTCAATTAACACCAATCTTGGTGCCTTGATAGCACAGAAAAACCTGGGTACGGCTTCCTCGAAGTTGCAGCAGACTTATCAACGGCTCTCTTCGGGGTTGCGGGTCAATTCGTCGGCTGATGATGCGGCGGGGCTGGGGATTGCCACGTCGCTCACCGCCCAGATTCGCGCGGCCAACATGGCGCAGCGCAACGTCAACGATGGTATTTCCATGCTGCAGGTGGCTGACGGCAGCCTGGATGAGACCACCAACACCTTGCAGAGGATGCGTGAACTTGCTGTTCAGGCCTCCTCCCAAACCTTGACGTCGAGCGACCGGACCAACCTCAACGCTGAGTTTTCCCAGCTTTTGTCCGAGGTTGACCGGATCGGTTCCACGGCCAAGTTCAATGGCAGATTTCTTTTGTTCGGATCGGTGACTGCCGTCCAGATTCAGGTTGGTGCCTACAGTGGTCAGCAGTTGTCGATCACCCTGGCAAGCGCGACCGCCACTGCCCTGCTTACGGCCGGTGTGCAGGTTTCCGGTACCAATGGCATCGAGGCGATGTCGGCGATCACGACCATCGATGCCGCCATTGCCAGTGTGGCCTCGATTCGTGCCACCATCGGTTCGTTGCAGAACCGTTTCGAGTCCGTGATCTCGACGTTGGCCAACCAGTCAACCAACACCGAGGCGGCGCGTTCCCGGATCATGGACGCGGATGTTGCGACCGAAACGTCGAACCTGACCCGGATTTCAATCCTGCAACAGGCCGGGGCCTCGATTCTTGCCCAGGCCAACCAGCAGCCGCAGATTGCGCTGACTTTGCTGCGCGGCTGATCTTAGGTTTCGGTTCCGCGGCAGGCCGGGGCCTCGATTCTTGCCCAGGCCAACCGGTAGTCGTGGATTGCGCTAACCTTGTTGCAAGGGCGGTGACGGGGCAGGCGATTGGTTGTCGGCGAAGGATGAAATGTCAGGGATGCCGGGGGGTAGCCTCCGGCATCCCGAAGACGGCAACGGTCGTTCGGTTAACGGAGGGTGGTCATCGCTTTGGGCAAAGAGAAATCAGGTTGGTTTTGGAATGAGGGGGTGTGGGTTCCGGACGGCTTTCGGAGGTGCCGGGCCGCATGGCCTCGACGCGGTTGAGTGGCTGCCTGGATAGGGGTGCCGTGCCGCGCGCGTGCGCCATGGTTGGGTCTTGCATGTTGGTCAGGAGGCCTTGCGGCTGGATTTTACTGTTTACATTTTGTTTTTGGTGATTTTCATGGACCGCGTGAACGTCTTCGGTCTGGCTGTTTGGCCGGCCGTGTCGAAAGCGCGGACGGAATTTGACTCGCGGGGATGACGGGGAGGTGCCGCACATAACAGGAATCCACATTCGATCCAGATTTGACGGGACAGATGCGCCCGCGCCGCCGGGCGTGTGCGACTGCCGATGGCGTTGGGTTCTTGATGAATCCGGGAAACGCGATGTCGGGTTGTTTCGCGACAGGCGAAAAGGGTGCCCGGGCTTGCGTGCCGGTCAGGAGGCCTTGCGGCTGGATTTTACTGTTTACATTTTGTTTTTGGTGATTTTCATGGACCGCGTGAACGTCTTCGGTCTGGCTGTTTGGCCGGCCGTGTCGAAAGCGCGGACGGAATTTGACTCGTGGGGATGACGGGGAGGTGCCGCACATAACAGGAATCCATCTTTGATCCAGATTTGACGGGACGGGTGCGCTTGACGCCGGGCTTGTGGCGTCGGGCGGGAACCGGATGCCGCGGCCTTCGGACCGGCGTGAATGTTCGTGCGCGTCGTGGTTCGTGGGGGCTGTCGGATTGCGGTGACGCATGTCGCTTCCGTCTATGTTTTTTTCATCGCGCCGCCGTAGGTGGTTTTTCAACAGGAGAATTGCCTGCGTGGCAGGGCGTCTGGCTTTTTGTCTTTGTAACAGAAGGGGTGGAGGAGGGCGCATATAACTACAGCTGCCAACGTTTGGGCGTGGGAGTGTCGGGATTTCCGGCTTTTTCTGTCCCGCCAGCAGGGATTTGTACCCATGCGGTTTCGGGTCGGGATCGGGCGGGTTTGGAACGGGTCCGGCGCTCCGGGACCAGGAAGATCACGGCGTTGGCAAAGATCCCAGGGTTAGGGTTGACCCGGTAAAACGAGCAACTCACTGCGTTCAGGGAAGGGCAGATGGATAACATTTGTCAGGAGAACGACCATGATTACAATCAATACCAACTTGATGGGCATGATGATCAGCCGTCAAATCAGCCAAAACGATGCCTCGCTTGGCAAATCGTTGCAGAGGCTTTCCACCGGGTTGAGGGTCAACTCGGCGTCGGACGGGGCGGGCACATTGGGCATGTCGGCGGCTCTGATGTCACAGATCCGCGGCATGAACGCGGCCAAACAGGGTGTCAACGATGGCATCTCGATGCTTCAGGTCGCGGACTCGGCGCTCGGTGACGCCAACGATACGATGCAGCGCATGCGCGAGTTGGCGGTGCAGGCATCAAGTTCCACGGCCTCGTCGACGGATCGCAGCAACCTGAACGCCGAGTTCCAGCAGCTGGCGTTGGAGGTGGACCGGATCGCGACCGGCACGACGTACAAGGGCACCGGCCTGTTGACGGGAAGCCTGAATACCCTGAAAATCAACACCACGGCCAACAGCGGCACGTTCATCACCCTGAACGCCATGCCGACCACGGGGGCCAACTTTACCTCGATCACGGCCCAAGCCGCCGTCGGGACGCTTAACTTGAGTGGTACCACCAACGCCAATGCCACCTCCTGCATCACGATGCTTGATACCGCCATCGCGAGCGTTGGTGCCATCAGGGCGGTGATCGGTTCCTATCAGACCGCCCTTAATGTGACGGCTGATGTGATGCAAAGCACGACCGAGGCCAACACCGCCCTCAACTCCTCCATCAACGATACCGACGTGGCGGCGGAGACGGCCAACCTGACCAAGCAGACCATCCTGAAACAGGCAGGCATGGCGGTGCTGTCGCAGGCCAACCAAAACTTCGGCTCCATCCTGTCGCTGTTGCAGAAGCTGTAATGGCGCGGGCGCGGGGAGGGTGTTTTCCCGCGCGGCTCCCCTTCGGCCGCGATGACACACAGAAAAGAGTGTGATCATCGCGGCCGGGTGCCACGAGGTGGACGTTTCCAACACGGTGGGGGGATGGATCCCGTTGTCCGGGGAGTCCCTCCCCCCACCGGGAAAATGAAGGAGCCCGGGCACGATCGCGGGTTGTGTGAAACCGGGTTTGGGGAGAGGATGATGCCCGCGAGGGTGTGGTTGCTGGAGTCATGCGTCAGGTCGGGGAGTTGGGCGGTTCGATATTGCCCGATGCCGTTCCCCGGCCGGAGCCGGCGGCGCATGATGCAAAACCAGGTGGACCGGCAACAGGAGGAACGACGATGACCTTTGCCGTTGATAAAAGTTGGGCGGCCATTTTTGCCCAACGCCAGATGGGTCGGTCGTCCTCTTCTCTGGGCAGGCCGTTTCGGCGTTTGGCGTCGGGGGCGCGTGCCCAGGAGGAGACAGAGGATGATCCAGAGTATGGTTTCTTGTCGGAGGTCAATGTTCGCATTCGCGAACTCAACCAGATGTTGCGCAGTGCAAACGATGGGATCTCCCTCGCTCAGCTGGCTGGGGACGGACTGCGAGAAATGGAGTCCGTTCTGACGCAAATCCAGACTCTTCTCGGCCCGAGTGGTGCCTTGCAGGATAAACGGGTGGATTTGGCTGGCATTCAGTCGAGGGTTCGCGGACTGATCGATGAAATTGATCGGATTGTCCGGGAAGCGCAGTTTGGTGATGCAGACCCCCCCGACCGGGTGCCTCGGAAACAAGGGGATCTGGTTGGAAAGGGTGAGACGATGCCTGTCGTGGTGGCAAGATCGCGTGCCGGCGTTGTTGCCTTGAGTGCCCTGAAGGAGGGGGACACCGGGGACGACATGCGCGGCATCGCGCGGCAATTGGAGGCGAGCGTGGCGAGCATGTCCAACGTCCGGACCGATATGGGTGATGTGTTGAGCAAGCTTGAACTGGCGGTGTTGAGCATGGACACCATGGCCGAGAACATGGCCGCCGTGCGTGTGCGTAACGAGGATCTGCCGGCCGGAAATCTGGTGACCCGGCAGGTTCGCAACACCATCTTTCAAGAGGTGGAGGCAGCGAACCAGGCCTTGACTGGTCGCGCGGCCAGGGATGCGTTGACCCTGCTGAGTTAGGGTTGGTTTGATCGACGGATCGCCTTTTTCCGCCCGCTTCGGGGCGGGGGTGTTTGATACCAGGCGGGGGCACTGCGATGGTTGGCGGTGCCCTTCGCTTTTTTGGGGTGACCGCGGGGAGAACGAGACAACACACCCGAACGTGATGGAAAAGGGTCGACCATGACCGAACAGACAAAGGGTGATCTCCCTCGATCGGAGGATCCATCCCCCCCGCATGCCCGGGCAATCCAGGACGCCCTGCGGCGGATTGTCGCCCTCGCGCAATCCGGGGCGCTTGATGCGGCGGCTGATGCCTGCGAGCGGCTGCGGCTTCTCTGCCCGGATGATCCAAACGTCTTGGCTTGCCTGGCCGAGATCCACTGGAACAAGGGGAGACGCGATCGCGCCAGGGAGCTCATCGCCACGGGATTGCAGGGCAATCCGGATCATGCCCCGCTGCATCTCCTCATGGGGAAAATTGCCGGTTCGGAAGAGGATCTGGGGGTGGCCCTGCATCACTTTCGCGAGGTGGTTCGCTTAAAGCCTGACCATGTCGAGGGGCACTTTCAGTGCGGGATCATTCTGCTCGTGCGCGGGCTGCACGCGGAAGGGGGCACCTCCCCGTCGGCGAGTGAGGTGTCGGCGGCCTTGCGCCACTTTCAGGAGGTGGTGCGTTTGGATCCCGGGCATATCGGTGGCCATTTTCAACTTGGTGCCACTCTGGCCGCGCTTGGGCGCCACCTGGAGGCCACCGCCGCCCTGCGACGCTGCCTCGATCTCAAGCCCGGGTTTGCCGATGGTCATCGCCTGCTTGCCAACGCCTGCGACCAGCTGGGATGGAAGGCCCTGGCCGATGTGCATCTGCGCCTGCACGATCATTTTCGCCGACCGAATACCCCGCCCCTGCATGTGACGGAGGAGGTCAAGGATACCTGCTTCCTGGATGGGAAAAGGGCTCTGGCCGCCGCGCGTTCTGGCCTGAAATTTAAAATTCATCAACACTTTCCGGCAAGGCAGATCTGCTATCACAGCCGGTGGGAGCTCGCCGATGCCGGGTTGGAGACACTGATCCACTGTCCGCCGGAGAGGCTTGAGGCATTTTTTCACGAAACCAGGCTGCGCCTGCCGACCGCGGTCGACTTTGATCCAACGGACGCGGGACAGAGAGGGGAGGCACAGACGATTGCCGGGATGATCGACGCCGTTCCCCACCTGCAGGTGGGTGCGATTCAGACACCGCTCGAACTTGGCAGCAAGCAAAAACCCGATTTTGTTGCCGATCGTCCATGGCGCATTTTTGCCGCCACCTCGCGCTGGACGACCGTCTTGCAATATGCCACGCGCGGCCTGGCCGACGCCCTGGAACGCCGCGGATGCCGGGTGACGGTTTCCATGGAAAACAACGATCTGGAGATGCTCAAAGGCTATCATTACCTGCGCGAGCGACTTGCCTGCAACCCACACATAACCTTAAATATCAATCGTATGGGGATTGGGACTCTGCACCCTGATGTCTTCAATGTCGTCTGGTATCAGGATCCGGTGGCGGAATTGCGGGAGGGAAAGCCGCTCCCCTGGCGGGCACGGGACATCGTTTTTTCTGCTTACCCGGATTTTGACGACATGATTCGCAGGACCGGTATCGAACAGGTGCGGCGCCAGGATTTGTGCGTCGACACGACCTGTTTTCACGAAACGCGGCCGCGTCAGGAACGACGCAAGGTGGTGTTTATCGGCAGCGCGCATCATCGCCTTTTGCGCGGGTTACCCGGGGAGCAGGTGTTGTTGCACGAGCTTGGCCTGTTGGTCGAACAAGGTGCGGTCATCACCCCGGGTGATGTTCAGGAGATGGCCCTGCGGCAGGGTCTCGACCTCGTTTATGTCACCCAGTATCTCTACCCCTACGTGGTCAGAAACCGTGCGGTCGCGTGGCTGTGCGAGCTGGCGCCGGAGTTGGCGTGGGAGGTTGAGATTTACGGTCGATTTTGGGAGGACATTCCCGCAATTGCCCCCTATTTTCGCGGCGAAATCCCGCACGGGGCGGCGGTGGCTGCCGTCTACAATCAGGCGCGTTATGCCCTGGATGCGCATCCGGGCAAGGTCAAGTCGCAGCGGCTGGCCGAAATGGCTGCTTGTGGCTGCATACCGCTCCTGTTCGACGACCGACTGCACGCCGAGGGCCCCCTGTGGGAGGATGAAATCCTCTTTTTCAAGACCAGGGAGGCCTTGCGCGATTGTCTGCGCCGGGAGCCCAAAAACGACCCTGCAACCATCGCCCGGGCCTACACCTATGATGCCTTTGCCGAGCGCATCTTGCAGTTGGTCGCCGAGGGGCGTGGCGATTATCGGATTCCGCCGGAGTGATGTGGCATCTTGGAATTAGCCGCCGCTCGGCGAGGAGAGCCCGGATCGTTGAACCGTCGCCAAAAGCTCCGCGTGCAGGATCGGGTTGGCGGCGACGACATCGCCGGAGCCAAGAAAGCCGTTGCCGCCGTTGAGGTCGGAGACAAAGCCGCCGGCCTCGCGGACGAGGAGCACGCCGGCGGCGATATCCCAGGGGCTTAAACCCAGCTCCCAGAAGCCATCGAAGCGTCCGGCGGCGGTGTAGGCCAGTTCGAGGGCGGCACAACCGGAGCGACGCAGACCGGGGCCGCTTGCGGTCAGGAGGGCGGCGAAGGATGGAAGATAGCGCTGCCTGAGGGAGAGGTCGCGGACCGGGAAGCCGGTGGCGAGGAAGGCGTCGGTCAGGGTGGTGGTCGATGCGACGCGGAGGCGGTGATCGTTGAGAAAGGCGCCGCGACCTCTTTCCGCGGTGAAGAGTTCATCGAGCACCGGGTCGAAGACGGCACCGGCCATCACGTCGTTGTCCTGGGCGAGGGCGATGGAGATGGCGAAGTGGGAGATGCCGCGCAAAAAATTGGTGGTGCCGTCGATGGGGTCGATGATCCAGTACCATCCCTGGGGCAGGCTTTTATCGCTGCTGCTCTCTTCGGCGAGGACGCCGTATTGGGGGTAGGCCTTGCGCAGGTGGTAAAGAATTTCCTTTTCCACGTTCGTGTCGGCTTCGGAGACGAAGTCGTGGCGGTGTTTTTCGCGGATGGTGAGTTCGTGGCGGCGGTCGAAGTGGCGCAGGGCGATGATGCCGGCTTTGCGGGCGGCGCGGGTGATGACGGTGAGGATTGGGGAGTGGGTGTGCGGCATGGGGTTGGTTGGCCTCTGGGGTGGATTCGGGGCGGAGCCCCGAAGTTTTTCCCTTTTTTGAAAGTGGTTGGGGGGTCCGGGGGGAGGCTTAAGCCTGCCCCCCGGCGGGGTCTGGGGCGGCGCCCCAGTGGGGTTCGGGGCGAAGCCCCGAGGTCTTTCCGCCCCCCTACCCACGGGCGCATTTCGCACGTTTTTCGCGAAATGCGCCCTTAAGGGGCGCGCCATTGCCTTGGGATTTTTGCGCTTCCCAGCAAAAATCCCAAGGCGGATTGCAGGTTTTTCGCTAAGCCGGCCTTTAAGCCGGCCTTTAAGCCGGCCTTTAAGCCGGCCTCCGGGCGATTCTCGCACGATTTGTCGTGAAAATCGCCCCCGGGGCCTCTTCCCGCCTGATTCTTTCGTGATCTTCCGAGCTTAAGATCTGGTGAATTGCCCCACCAATGATTGATTAACAAATTGATAGATTTAATTATTTCCTTAAAAGTGCCCGGCACCAGGAACGAGCATATTTTCGGCTACGCAAGCGATGGGGGCTGTTGGTTTGGGGCCTTCGTTTCGCGATCGCTTGTATGCGCTTCCGACAAAAACTCAACGCTCGCGGGTCGGGTGTGTGTTGCGACGGACAAATGTGCCGGCCAGAGGGTGACGACGGGAAACATTTGCCCACCCTGCCCGTGACCCGAGGCGCGAGTGGCTTGCATACAAGGAAAATGGTCGATTGGCATGAAGTATGCGTTACCCCATGCGAACCGCGTCGGCGACCGGGGACGGATCGGCGATTGAAGTTGTCGCGCGGGTTTGTGGATGGCACGCAATATGCAGTTCAGGCAAGCGGTTTTTCGTCCTGTCCTTTTTGCCAAGGGCGATTTGCTTCCAGAATCAGAGTCGTTGCGGAACCAGCAGCCGAGAAAAGGGATAACCTCATGGGGATCACGGACATCCTGAACAGTTCCAAGCTTGGCCTGTTTGCCAGCCAGGGCGCGTTGAAGGTGGTTTCAAACAACGTCTCCAACGCCAACACGCTTGGCTATTCACGGCAAGCGGTCAACCTGGAGGCGGTTCCGCAGTCCGCCTACGGACGCGGCGCGGGTGGCAACGGCGTGCAGATCACCAGCGTCACCCAACAGGTGAGCGAGATCGTTGACCGGCAGCTGCAGGTGAGTGCCAGCGAGACTGGACGCCTGGATGCGCGTGACCAGTTCTTGACGCAGATTCAGAACGTTTTCAACGACCTGAACGGTCAGGGTTTCTCCTCGAAGCTGGAGGCGTTTTTCACCTCCGTTGGCACCGCCGCCGACAACCCGGCCAACACCGTTGCCCGCGCCCAGGTGGTGAGCGACGCTCAGAGCCTGACCCTGCAAGCCAACAAAATGCATGAAAATTTGACGGAGGCCGCATCCCCCGTTGACAAGGAAATCACCAACCAGTTGAGCGATCTCAATAGCGAACTGAGGAGCTTTCAGGATCTTAACGCACAGGTTGTGCGGGCCAATGCCGCCGGGACACCGCCTCTGGATCTCCTGGATCAGCGTCAACAACTGCTTGGCAAACTGAGCAAGACGATCGATGTGCAGGTTCTCGCTGGCAACAACGGCAGCGTCGCCCTGCAAACCAGGTCCGGCCTGCTGCTGACGGATGACAAGTATGTGGCGCAGTTTTCACGCAATGGTGCCACGACGGCGACCGGGTTTGCCGGCATTGGCGTCGATGGCGGGACGACCGATGTTACCGGACAGATCGGCGGTGGCTCCCTGAAAGGGTTGGTTGAGATTCGCGACCAGGTGATCAATGGCAAGAATGGCTACCTGACGCGCATGGATGCATTGGTCAACGAACTGCGCTTTCAGGCCAATGTGGTGGAGAGCCAATCGGTGGCACCGGCCATGAATGCCAGCCAGACCGGTACCGCCAATCTGGGAAAGGATCTGGCTACGCCCATCGGTTCCCTGGCAACGGATCCGACCTCCCCAAAATACCAGGGCAGCCCGGTCGATCTGTCACGGGTGCAGGCGGGGACGGTCACGTTTGCCTATGGTCCGAATGCCAATAATCTGACGCAGACGACGGTGAGCATCGATCCGAAAAATCAAAGCCTGCAACAGATCGTCGACGCCCTGAATGCCTCGCCGGCGGTCACCGCGAGCATCACCACCGACAATCACCTCCAGATCAGCAGTAAAACATCGCCTGGGGTGTACGGCGTGGTTTCGGATACCAGTCACGTCCTGGCCGCCCTGGGGGTTGGTACGATCTTCGGTGGCAGCAGCGCGCAGAACATGGCGGTCAACCCCGAGCTGTTGAATGACCCGAACCAGTTGCCGATGTCGCGGGTGTACCAGAGCACCGATGCCACCGGTAATCCGATACCGAGGTTTGACGATGCTGGCAACGCCGGTCTGCTTGCCTTGGGCACCCTGCGCACGACCAACTTTGCCCTGGCGCCGCCGGATAACAACCTGACCACCTTGAGCGCCCACTACGCGGATATCGCCGGCGACGTGGGGGTGGTCGTCAGCCAGAACAACGACGCAATCACGGCACAAAAATCGGCCACGGAGTTTTTGCAACAAACCCGGGACTCAATCTCCGGGGTGTCGATGGAAGAGGAACTGACCGACCTGGTCAAGTACCAGCGTGCCTTTCAGGCTTCGAGCAAGATGGTGTCGGTGACGGATGAGTTGATGCAGTCGATCATCAGCATGGCCCAGTAGGATTGCCGCGTCGGATGTGAAAAAAGGAGAGTATCGTGCGTGTAACGCAAGCGGTTTTGTACAGAAACGTGGCCAGCTCCCTGCAGACGCAGTATCAGGATTTGAGCAAGATCCAGTCGCAGTCGACCTCGGGCAACCGCATCATCGCCCCCTCCGACGATCCGACCGCGTACTATCGCAACGTCCTGTTCTCGTCGGATCTGTCGAACGTGGATACGCTGAAAAAAACCACCGGCATGGCCAGCGATCGCTTTACCGCCGCCGAGCAGAGCATTGCGAGCATCCAGGACAAGTTTCTGAACGCCCAGGATTTGATCATCCAGTTGGGTTCGGCGAACTCGAACGGCATCCCGCAGGTGATGAAGGCGACCGGACAGCAGGTCAATGCCATGTACCAGGATGTCTTGAGCGATGCCAACGCCGGTCTGGATGGTGTACCGCTCTTTGGTGGCGGCCGGACGCAAAGCCCGTTTACCAACGACAAGCTGGAGACCACCAGCGTCAAGATGCGCACGGGTGGTCAGGGCGGCTTCACCGACGCCGGCAGCGACTACGTTGCCCAGGTGACGGGAACTCCCGCCTCGGTGCCAATGAGCGTCAAGGTGACCTACAAAACCACGGACAGCAGCGGCAAAGCCCTGGCGACGCCGGTCTATGCGGTGAACGTCGATGGCGCCGACAGCCCGGATGTTTCAGCGACGGGCGCTGGCCAGAAGATCAACGTCGCCGCCGGCGTCACCTTGACCGTCAACGCGACCAAGGCGCCCAGCAACGGCGACGCATTCTACTTCGAGGTGATCCCGGCCTACCAGGGCGGTGACGCCGATCGCAAGGTGAAGGTTTCCGACACCACGACCATCGATGGCAACGTCACCGGCGCGCAGTTGATCGGTGGCAAGTCGTCGTTGGGGCGTGATGTCAATATGCTCTCCGCCCTGACCGCCCTGCGCGGCGCCTTTTTGCGCACCGACGTAGGCGAGGTCAACGCCCTGCTCGGGCGCGTTCAGGAGGCCCGGGCACAGGCATCGGATATGCAAGCCATCACTGGCATCCGCGGGACGCAGGTGCGATCGATCAACACCGCGCTGACCGACGACAGCACCAACCTGACTGATGCCAAGGCAAAAAATACCAGTGTAGACGCCTTTGACGTTATGAGCCGTTTGTCGCAAACCACCCAAGCGTTGCAGGTGACGATGAGTACCCAGCAACAGGTATTGAACGCATCCCTGCTTAATTTCCTTAAGTAGGGGACTCGTTGGCAGGATGGAGAACAAACCATGGAACTTCAGGGAACACGTTTTGGTACGTTGGAATTCAATGAGAGCGAGATCATCTGGTTGAACGAGGGGTTGCTGGGCTTTCCGCTGAGCAAGCGGTTCTTGCTCTTCCCCTATGGCGAGGACTCCTCGTTTTTCTGGTTGCAGTCGGTCGACGAGCCGGAGATCGCTTTCATCGTCATCAACCCGTTTGATTTTTTCTCGGATCTGGAGTTTGCCATCCAGGATGCGGATTCGGAGTCGATCGGCCTGACCCGGGGCGAGGATGTGGAAATTTTTTCCCTGGTGACCATCCCCGAGGGGCGTCCCGAGGAGATGCGGACCAATCTGGCGGGACCGGTGGTGGTGAATGTGATCAATCGTCAGGGGCGGCAAATTCTGCTCAAAGAGTACTCCCCGCGCCAACCCCTGATCCCCGAAAGCCTGCGTCAGAGCTTCAGGGAAGAGAACGAAAAGGCCATTCGTTCGCGCAACCAGATGCGGGCTGCCGCCGGCGTCTGACCCGCGGACGGCAAAGGGGCCTGACCGGCCCCCCTTGAGAATGGACCCGAAACAGGAACGACGCGGCAAGTCATGTCAGGAAGAGGGTAAGATCATGGCACTTTTTATCAATACAAACGTTACGTCGCTGGATGCGCAACGCAACTTGATGAAGTCCACCAATGCGTTGGGCACGACGTTCAAGCGGTTGTCGTCGGGGTTGCGCATCAACTCGGCGATGGATGATGCCGCCGGCATGGCGATCAGCCAACGGTTGACGGCGCAGATTCGCGGCATGAACATGGCCATTCGCAACGCCAACGACGGCATCTCCCTGGCGCAAGTGGCCGAAGGGGCGCTCGACGAGACGACCAACGATCTGCAACGCATCCGCGAGCTGGCCGTGCAGTCGGCCAACTCGACCTACAACTCGACCGACCGGAGCAGCATCGACAAAGAGGTGCAGCAGCTGCTTTCGGATATCCAACGTATTGCCAACCAGTCGACCTTCAACCGGGTCAATCTGCTGACCGGCAGCTACATCGGCCAACAGTTCCAGGTTGGGGCCTTCTCCGGTCAGGTGATCCAGTTCAGCATCGGCAACGCCACCCAGACCGGTCTGCTGTCGGGCGCCAATCGTTACCAGGGCAGCACCTTTGCCAACGGCGTCTTCAGCGTCAACTTCCAGGCCTCGTTCCTGGACGCGGCACAGGATCCCTTGGGTCTTGGCAACCTGACGGTGGCGACACTCGCGGGCGCCAACTCGGCCATTGCCCTGTGCGACGCCGCCCTGGACAAGGTCAACGACATCCGTTCCAATCTCGGCGCGGTGCAGTCTCGCTTCCAATCGGTGATCAACAACCTGAGCAACATGGTCGAGAACACCACGGCGGCGCGGTCGCGCATCCAGGATACGGACATTGCATCGGAAACGGCCAACCTGACCAAGGATGCCATCATGCAGCAGGCGGGTACGGCAGTCCTGGCACAGGCCAACCAACAGCCGCAGCTGGCCTTGCAGTTGCTTGGGAAGTAGCGGCGGGATGGCCGATGAAAATCGTGTCGTTCATGATACAACGACTTGATTTTGCAGCATTGAGGACATTCCAATGGGCGATATCGGCATGATGGAATCCCCGCAGCCGCTGTTGCAGGGATATGTCACGGGAACCATGGCGGACGGAACCCGCCGGTCGGGCGTCGAGACCGGCACCGGCGATCGGCGGGATCCTTCCACGACAGGCGTGACCGGTTCGGGCTCCGCTTCACCAACCGGAAAATCTTCCGGAAACGGCGAACCAAACAGCCCCTCCAAGGTCGAATCGGAGGCCGAGCGGGCACGCCTGGATGCCAAGATCAAAGAGATCAACAAATCTTTGCTCGGATCCAGCGCCTTGCAGTTCAGAATTGATGAAAAATCGCAAAAGTTGGTGGTGCGCGTGGTCGATAAGGATACTGACAGGGTGATTAGTCAGATTCCCAGCGAGGGGGTGCTGGCTCTCTCGCAGCGCATGCAGGACGTGGAAGGCATCCTCTACGATGCGAAGGTCTAGGCTGGGAGTTCGGGTTGAATTGCAAGGCTTCCGGAGGATGGAATCATGACCAGCGGCGTAGGTTCGATCTCGTTTGGCGGTTTGGCGAGCGGTTTGCCGTCGAACATGGTGGATATGTTGATGCAGGCCGAGCAGACGCGCATGACCAGTCTGCAGAGGCAGCAGGCCTCCTACAGCAGCGAGCAGACGGCAGTCTCTGACTTGAAGTCGAAGCTGATGGCCTTGAGTTCCAAGGCCTTGACCCTTGAGGATCCCTCCTACTTTCGGCCGCACACGGCGACCTCGTCGGACACAACGGTCTTTACCGCCACCGCAACGAGCGATGCCCAGGCTGCTTCGCACTCGATCACGGTGACAACCCTGGCGGTCAATCAGTCCGTCGCCTCCAACGGCGGACCGACCAGCACCACGGATACCACCACCGCCGCGGCGACCATCTGCATCAACTACAACGGGACCCAGTACACCGAAAACATCGCGTCGGGTTCGACGCTGGCTGACGTTGCCAGCGCGATCAACGCCGACACCACGCTCAACCCCTCTTCCACCACCGGGGTAAGCGCGAGCGTCCTCTTTGACGGTACCAACTACCGCCTGGTCTTGCGCGCCAAGGATGGTGGTCTCAACGGCGCCGCCCAGCGCATTGACTTGACGACCGGGGCGACGCAATCGACAACCGCCGCCGCCGCCGCTGGAACCACGGCGCAGCTGACCTTCGCCGGCGGGTCCAGCATCAACTTCGGTAGCGCTCCCGGCGGGGGTGCCACCCTGTTGCAACAAACCGCGGCCGGGGTCAATGCCGCCCTGACTGTCGATGGCGTCGCGGTCAGCAGCACGAGCAACACCGTGACCACCGCCTTGCCCGGCGTCACCTTGAACCTTTTGGGCACCGGCGCCAACAAATCGCTCGCCGTCGCCAACGATACGACGACGCTGCAGAATAACTTGAATGACTTCATGAAGACGTTTAACGACTTGGTGAGCTTCGTCAAAACCGAGACGGCGACAGGTGGGCGGTTGCAGAAAAATTCTTCCCTGGCGCGTGGTCTGCTGTCGCAAATTCGCGGGCAGATGCAGCTGCCGACCAACAGTGCCACGCCGACCGTGTCTGGAGGAACCACCTTCAACACCCTGTCACCCTTCTCGATGATCGCCGAGATCGGCATCCGCTCCAACTCCGCCGATGGCACGCTCACCCTGGATCAGACCTGGTTCAACACCGCCGTGACCAAGGGGTTCGATACGATTGCGTCTGTCTTCACCGCCAATCCATCGGCGACGGATTCGACCAACTTCACCACCGCCGGCGCCAACAAGGGGTTGTCCTATCGCCTCTACACCCTGGTGAAAAGCCTGACCGACAGCACCGGCAGCCCGGTCTCTTCCCAGCAGGACAGCCTGACCAGTCGCCTCAGCAGCCTGCAAACCCAGATGGATCGGGAACAGAGCAGGTTGGATAAGGTTCGGGCGCAGCTTGTGAAAAAGTTCTCCAGCCTCGAACAGATGACCAGCTCGTTGCAGGGGCAGGGCAACCAGTTGACCTCGGCCCTGAGCAGTCTGAAAGCATAAAAAACGGGGGGGCATCGCGTTTTTGCGGATCTCCTCTTTCGCATCGATCTTTTTTGTGTTCCCCGGTGGTGGTGCGACCGCCCCGGTCGGGATGCGCTGATTGGGTGGTTGCCCCCTCATTCCAATTTGCATTCGACGCGAGAACGAGGCGGCGAGGAGGAGGCGACGAGACAGTACGTGTTGGTACGGCGAGGAGCCGACGACGAAGCCAACGAAGTTATCGCTATGAATGCAAATTGGAATCAAACCCTTAGAGGCTGTTTGAAGATGTCCGATTGCGCTGCTTCGGCGAGGAAGAACGGCGCACAGATGCGCAGTGTAGTTGTGTCGTACATGAGCAATCGAGCACCGGTCTGACGAAGCCGCGGCAAGCAAGGCGGCGTTTTCAGACAGCCTCTCAAGAATTGAACCATGAACCCGGTGACAGGAGAAGTGTATGGCACTCCAGAGCGTGGAATCGTGTACACAGGCAGGAAATCAGGAAGTGGAGAGCCGGTTTCTCGGCATGTCCCCGGTGGAGATGGTCGTCAGGCTGTATGAAGGCGCCATCGGCTTCATCGAGGATGCCCAGGATGCCCTGGAGGCCGGACAAATCGAGGATTTCAAGTGGAACGTGGAACGCGGACGCCGCATCATCGAGGAGCTGAAAAGAACCCTCAACCTCAAGGATGGGGGGCAGCTTTCGGCGCAATTGCGGGATCTGTATAACTTTGTGCTCGACAGCCTGAAGCAGGCGGAGTTGACGCATCGGCCGCACTATCTGACGCAGGTCATCGGGCCCCTGGAAACCCTCCTCGATGGATGGCGGGGCGCCGCCGCCCAGACGGTGACGATGGTATCCTAGGAAAAGTGGCAACGGGGTGGCTGTATGTCATACGGATTGCAGAGCTATAAAACATCGAAGGCCACCACGGCATCCAAGGAGGATCTGCTCATCATGCTGTATGAGGGGGCGATCCGCTTCCTTGAGCTTTCCATCTCCGAAAAGGAAGCCGGGCGCCTTGGGGAGCATAAGCTGTATCTGCGCAAGGGGTTGGCCATTGTCTCCGAGTTGCAGAACACGCTCGATTTCCGCAAGGGTGGGGAGATTGCCATCTCCCTGTTCGAGCTGTACGGCTTCATGCTCGAATATCTGACGAAGGCCAACATCACGCAGGATCTCTCCTACATCCGCGAGGTGGTCAGGCAGCTTTCGACGCTTCTCGACGGCTGGCGCGACGCCATCAGGCAGGTCAAATCGGGGGCGGCGGCGACCACCAGCGCACCGCTGCCGCGCACCATCTCCAGGAGCCTGTGAAAATGGATGCCATCCTGACTCGTCTGGAGCAGCTTCTCGACCTCATGGCCCAGCCGGACGGGATCGAGGATGATCGTCTGGCGGCCCTGCCTGGAGAGTGGGAAGAGGTTGTGCGGCAGCTGCTACACGAGACGCAGATTGGGGGGCATGATCCGGCCGACAAGAGACGTTGGGCTGAACGTCTGGAAAAACAGATACGGCGGCTCCCGGATGTGCAAACCGGCTTGCTAGGCTATCAGTCGGAGATTGCCGTTCAGCTTTATGCGGGTGGAAGGCGCCTGGACTCCCTGCGGCAGGTTCAGGATGGAATGGCTGTGTGTCGGAGGCCTCTGGTTTGTCGCCAGGCTTGAGGGGTAGGGCCTCTGAAGACGGGGTTTGGGGGAGGCATTCCCCAAACCCCGTCTTCGTTATTCCAATTCCATATCAAGCGGCAACTTCGTTGGCTGCCTTGTTTGCTCCTCGCCGTACCCAAACGTATCTGTTTCGTCGCTCACGCGTTGTAAGCCGCGTTGCCATCTTGATCTGGAATTGGAATAAGCCGGGGGGCAGGCTTAAGCCTCCCCCCGGACCCCCCAACCACTTTTAAAAATTAAAAACAATTTTGTTGGGGCTTAAGCCCCAAACCCCGTTGGGGCGCTGCCCTGGACAAAACCGCCTTTCACGGTAAGCCAGGGGGCCAGCCCCCCGGACCCCATTTCCGACGCCACAAACAATTCAAAACAAACCCCAGGCAAAAATGGCAAACCCACACAACGAGTCTGTCCAATTTTTCGATTCAGTCGGAAGAGAATAACAATCGTGCCGTGTGGAATTTTACCAAATTTCATGCGTACTTTATTTGGAGGGTCGACAAACAGGATCGGATTTTGATAGTTTCCTGCGGCTGCAAAACAAGGTATAGGGAAAGCGGGTGGTCTTTGTGGGTCAAGTCAGGGTGACCCTGATCGTTCGTCCACGTTCTTAAGCGAGGGATTGACAATGCAGATAACAGGCATGAGTTGGGGGGCCAAACTGCTGAAATATGTAGGGTTCCCGACGGCGAAAATCCTCGGGCCGGAGGCGACCAAGGAAGAGATCCAGGCGGTTATCGATGAGTACGGCGGCGTCCTGGTGAAACCGATCTTCAAGGGGGGTATCGGCAAAAAAGGCAAGGCCGGCCTGATCGGCAAGGCCACGGATGTCGCCACCGCCATGCGGGAAAAGGAACGCCTCTACTTCGCGGAGCATCGGGTAGGAAATACGGTGGCCAAGGCGGAAGGGGTCACCTTCGAAAGCTTTATCGCGTGCAAACACGAGGTTTACTTCTCCCTTACCGATAACACCCAGTTCCGGGCGCCGACCATGACCATCACCCACCACGGTGGCATGGACATTGAGGAGCTTGGCCGGGACCAGATTGCCGCGGTGCCGTTTGATCCCCTGACCGGGTTCAAGGGGTTCATCGTCAACAACGCCCTGAACAAGCTCAACGCGCCAGCGGAGATCATCAGCCCGCTCGTGCAGAACCTTCCCAAGCTGTGGGACCTGTTCCACCACTACGGGATGACCACCCTGGAGCTCAACCCGATCCGGATGATGGAGGATGGCAAGGGGCGCCTGACTCCCATCGCCTGCGATTTCAAGGCCTCCTTCGATGGCGACGACCCCAACGTCGAGCGTCTCGGACTGTCGAAGGATCTGTTCCATCAGGATCTCTCCCCGTTCGAGCGCGAGGTCAACCAGCTGCGAACCTATCAGGGGCAATCGGACGTGTTCGTGATGAACTCCCTTGGTACGATCACCGCCATGACCTTCGGTGGCGGGGCGAACGCCCTGGTGACCGAGCTGCTCGGCGACCGGGCAACCATCTCCTCCGACTTCGGCGGCAACCCCCCCTACAGCAAGATGCTGGAGATCAGCCGCATCACCTATCGGCATTGGCTCAAACAGACCAACGTTCTGTTCCTGATCGGCGGCAAGGCCAATAATACCGACATCTATGAAACCTTCCGCGCCATGGCCGATGCCCTGCGCGAATTTTTCAGTGCGCACGGGCCGCAACCGTTGTTTGTCGTCGTCGGGCGTGGCGGGCCGAACCTGGTGCGCGGTCTTGGCTACCTGCGTGACACCCTGGATGCGCTGGGTCTGCCTTATCGCATGTTTGGCTACGACTCGGCCATGAGCGAGGTGGTCAACTTTGCCCAGGCCGTGGATGACTGGATGGCCAAGGGTGGCCGCCAGCAGATTGCCCGCAAACTGGGGATCACCAGCAACTAAAAACTCGAGAGCAGCTCCCCGATCGGGGGGTCATTATAAAGGGGATCGAGGCTTGCCATGACTCAGCATCTCAACTACGAGTTGAACAAGGGCTACAACTACATGAGTGCCAAAGGGGAGATCAAATTCCCCTACTATGTGGGCATCCACTCCCTCATGGGCATCGCCACCCGCGAGGACCGGGTCTGTGTCCTTAACATTCTTGGTGGGGAGAGCCGCACCGTCACCCCCACCAGCCATGTCTACTCTGGCGGCAACGTGGTGTGCGGCACCATGCCCGGCCGCGGCGGCGAGGTGATGAAGACCGCCATCGGTGACATTCCGGTCTATCACAGCGTCCTCGAGGCGCTGGAGGCCGGCCATCGTTTCAACGTTGCCGTCGTCTACGTGCCGCCGTCCGGGGTGCGCGACTCGGTGATCGAGGCGGTGCGTGTCAATCCCGAGCTCAAGAAGGTCGTCATCCTGACCGAGAAGGTTTCGGTCTCGCATGCGCGCATGATTCGTCAATATTGTCAGCAGCGCGGCGTCGATGTGTTCGGCGCCAACTGCCTGGGGGTCGCCGACGCCCACCAGCATGTGCGCATTGGTGGCGCCCTCGGCGGCAACGCCCCGGAGGAGTCGCTGGTTCCGGGGTCGATTGCCATCTACTCCAACTCCGGCAACTTCACCACCACCATTGCCACCTACCTGCTGACCGCCGGTTGGGGTACGACCGTCTCCCTCTCTTCGGGCAAGGATGTTTACATCCACTTTGCCGCACCGGAGTTTACCTACGCCTTCCACAACGACTATCGCACCCAGGCGGCGGTGATGTACATCGAACCGGGTGGCTACTACGAGATTGATCTCTCCTTCAATAAGCCGGTTGTTGCTTGCGTCGTCGGGCGCTGGAAAGCAAAGTTGACCCGCGCCTGTGGTCATGCCGGCGCCATTGCCGGTTCCGGCGACGATGCCGCCGCCAAAGAGCGCTGGTTCATGGAGAAGCTTGGCGTCAACGATATCTACACGCCGGAAAAGCCGGTCTTTTCCGCGGCGGGCGCGGTCGTCACCAACATCGCCCACATCCCGATGGCCTTGACCGATGTCATGGCCAAACAGGGAATCAAGCCAGACTTCCCGCCGCGCGGCTCGCTCGAACTCAAGCCCTGGTTCGGCAACAACCAGGACCTGAATTTGCCGCCAGAGCTGGATTTGCCGATCGTCCGGGCTCTGGCCCCCTATGATCAGCAGATCGAGGTTCTCGCCCGGCAGCTGGGAACGGTCTTCCCGCGGCAGAACATGAAGGATTGCTCCGGGGCCTCACGCATGGACGCCCAAACCCAGGTGAGCAAGATCCATGGCCTGAGCATCCTCGATGCCTCGACCAAAACCTTCGAGGAGAATCTGGTTCTGACCTTGATTCGCGAGTATCCGGACGCCACGGGTACCGCCCTGGCCAACGTGATTTTGAATGCCTTTGTCAATCAGAGCGGAACCATTGGTCTGGCCGCCGCCGACGCGGCGCGTGCCGCCGGCAACAGCCCGAACACCGTTCTTTCGGCCGCCGTGGCCATGGTCGGGCCGAAGGCGGTGCAGGATGCCCGTGTCGCCGTCAGGGCCCTGGTTGATCTGTTCGGCAACACCAAGCTCAACAGCCCCAATCAGCGCGACTTCGACTTTGGTCCGCAGATCGAGCAGGCGAGCAACGATCCGGTTCTGCGTGCGGCGTTCATCCCCCAAAACCGGGATGATCGGCGTGTCCACGGGATGTTGCAGGCGATGGAAGCGCGGGGCGTGGGGTCGTTGTTTGTCGATTTCGTCAAGGCTTTCGCCGAGCGCAACGGCAGCCATCCCACCGACATGACCATCCTCGCCGCGGTTGCTTGCCATCTGGCCTGGGGACCTTTGCTGCACAAGCGTTTGCCCTTGGCTACGCTCAGCAACATGCCGTGGCATTTTGTCGTCTTCAGCACCCTGGTCGGATCGACCGTGCCGCAGTCGCGTCAGCCCGATCCGCACACCTTCAGCGGTGTCGGCGTCCACGAGCTTATGAACAGCTGGAGCTTCAGCGAAACTGCTTTCCTGGCCTTGTTTGGGCATCGTCCGAGCGAGAGCGAGCTGTACTCCTTCTCCGTGTTGCTCGGGTTGATCATCACCAACGGCCCGGGGACTATCTCCGCGCAAGGTGCCAAGGGTGCGGTCAGTGCCGACGGGCCAGAGATGCAGGATCGCATCCAGGTCAACAAGGGTTACATCGGTTTCATGACCCACACCGGCTATGCGCATGGTGGCAACGGGTATGAGGCCATCGCCTTCCTGCTCGATTGTTTCCGCAAGAGTGGTCTGACCGATCCGGCCGATCCCAACCATGGGCTGAACCTGGATGCCATTGCCCTGGAACAGGCAAAGGCTTACGGTTCTTACAAGAAGAAGGCCAAGGCCGAGGGCAACCTCAACTATGGCAAGATTCCTTGCGTCAATCATCCGATCTTCAAGGGCAAGGACATCAACTTCGACCCGCGCGAGGTGTTTGTTGCTGATTTGTTCAAGAGGCGTGGCGAGTACAACATCTTCCACGACTTCTACCATCGGCTCGTGCAGGCCTTGTTCAAGGTGGGGGTAAGCAAGAACATCTACTGCGTCAACGTCGATGCCGTCATCGCCATCCTGTTGCTGAAGATGTTGTGGAAACCCTTCATCGACGGGCAGATTGACGATGCCACCCTGGAGAGCGCGGCCTTCACCACCTTCCTCTTCGGGCGCATGATGGGCACCGCCGCCGAAATCGACGACCACGCCAACCGTGGCCGCAACATGGACACCCGGACCGCGGCCAGCCAGTGCAGCTTCGCCGGCTGACGAGGCAGCGTGTCGCAACCATAAAATTCAGAGTTGACTCAAGCCACTGCGGCGCCCGTTGGGCGCCGTTTTTTTTTGCTTACCGTCGAATCCCCACCAGCAGGCCGCCCTCGTACCACGACCGGGAGGCATTGACGACCTCCACGACCAGCAGCATCACCGGCACCTCGATGAGCACGCCGACAACCGTCGCCAGCGCAGCACCCGACTCGAAGCCGAACAGGCTGATGGCCGTGGCCACCGCCAGTTCAAAGAAGTTGCTCGCCCCGATCAGGGCGGAGGGAGAGGCAATGTCGTGGCGTTCGCCGAGCAGGCGGTTGAGGAGGTAGGCCAGCGTCGAGCTGAAAAAAACCTGGATGAGAATCGGCACTGCCAGCAGGGCCATGACCAGCGGTTGATCGATGATCGCCCGGCCCTGAAAGGCAAAGAGAAGCACCAGGGTGATGAGCAGCGCGGCGATTGACCACGGCCCGGCCTTTTCCATGGCCGCATCGAAGTGAGCCTTCCCTTTTGCGAGCAGAACCTTGCGCCAAAGCTGGGCCAGCAGCAGCGGCAGCACGATGTAGAGCCCGACCGAGACCGTCAGCGTCGCCCAGGGCACGGCGATGGCGGAGATGCCGAGGAGCAAACCGACGATCGGGGCAAAGGCAAAGATCATGATCGTGTCGTTGAGGGCGACCTGTGACAGGGTGAAGAGCGGATCGCCACCACAAAGGCGACTCCAGACGAAGACCATCGCCGTACACGGGGCCGCCGCCAACAGGATGAGACCGGCGACGTAGGCATCGATCTGCTCGGCCGGAAGCATTGACACAAACAGGTTGCGGACGAACAACCAGGCGAGAAAGGCCATCAAAAACGGCTTGACCAGCCAGTTCACACCCAACGTCACGCCGATCCCGCGCAGGTGGCGGCGAACCTCGGGCAATGTCTTGAAATCAACCTTCACCAGCATCGGGATGATCATCACCCAGATCAACATCCCGACCGGAACGTTCACCCGCGCCAGCTCCATCCGGCCAAGAAGCTGAAAAGGCCCAGGGAGAAACCTGCCCAAGACGATACCAATGCCGATGCACAGCAACACCCAGGCGGTCAGGTAGCGCTCGAAAAAGCTCATAGGCGCGGCGGAGATGACCTTTGCCGTTGTTTCACATTGAATGGACATGTCACCTCTCCTGCAAACCCAAAGCCGCGCGCACCGCCGGAACCAGTCGGGCACGGATGTCGTCGCACACAGCAATGAAGCTTGCGAGCGGCTCGCCGTGGGGATCGTGAAACGGAACGTGGATGCGTGCGACCGGGCGCGGGAAAATGGGACAGCTCTCGCGGGCGTTGTCACACACGCTGACCACGAGGTCGATGGCGGTATCGAGAAACAGATCCACGGGTTTGGGATACAATCCCTTGGTCGACACCCCCAGCAACTTGAGGGCCTCAATGGCGCCGGCGGCAACCTGGGGTTGCGGCGCGGTGCCGGCCGAAACGGCGACGACCAGCCCGGCCAGATCATGGTTGAGGATCGCCTCGCCCATCTGCGAGCGACAGGAGTTGCCGGTGCAGAGCACCAGGACGGTTTTTCGGGTGGTCATGGCGACTCCCCATCGGTGGCTGGTCGTTGTCGTTTGTCTCTGGCGGGCGGGCGCCGCGACGTTGCCCTTTTTTTTGTCGGCGCGGCCGTTCGGGCTGCCGCTTCCGGAGGGTTCTCCGCCGGTTGCGCCTCCACGTGCCCAGAAACCCCGGCGCCCGGCATGCTCCGGGGCAGGCAGGGACTACCCTGACAGCAGTTGTGTGTCAGGAAGGCGAGCAGAGTGTCCATCGTCGCAAAATCGGCGGCATAGTGAATGAACCGCCCCTCCTGTCGACCGCGGATCAGGCCAACACGGCTTAAGTGTGCCAAGTGGAAGGAGAGGGTCGCCGGGGCAAGCTTGACCTGGGCGGCAATCGCCCCGACATGCATCCCCGCCGCTCCGGCCTCGATAAGCAGACGAAAAATGGCCAGGCGGGAACCATGCCCGAGGGCAGCGAGGAGATTGGCGGCGTTTAAAATTTCCATAATTCCAGTATTATCGAATTACACGACGGCGTCAAGGCGTTTCGGTCAGGGCCATCGCACCTGGAGGGGGTGATTTGGTTCCGATTGTTGACCCCGGTCTGTCCCGACTGCCGTGGCGGTCTTGCTACGCCTCAAACACCTCGCGCAGGGATTGCGCGGTCAGGAGTCGTTCACCCCAGGTTTCGATGGCGGTGGTGTCAGCGACGTGGATTCGCTCCACAGCCCATTCGGGCAACGACCCGAAACGCCGTTCGAGCAAACGCAGAAGCAGGGCGGCCTCACCCTTCAGGTGGGTTTGCCGTTCGCCGATCTGGATGCCTTCCTGGATGCCTTCCTGGCGACCTTCCTGGCGACCTTCCTGGCGGCCTTCCTGGCGACCTTCCTGGCGACCTTGTCGCAACCAGGTTTGTTTGTTTTGTTCGACGATCTCGCGTGCGAATTGGGACATCATCTCGGTCTCCTCCCGCGGACAAACCTGAACAACAACACCGCGGACGATACTTTCATCCAACTCTGGAAAGGTGGTCAAGAGGTAGATCATGATCGGCAATAGAAGTTCCGGTGCCTCGATCAGGGCGGAAACGATTGTCTCCAGCGCTGCCATTTGGGTTTGGGAGTCGCGGGTGCCGTACTTCAGGGCAAGCAAACCGGCCCGCAAGCGAGCGTCACGCGCAATCCGTGCATCCTCAACCTCCCCCAGATTCACGGTAACGAACCGGGCATTGAGCAGCCAGGGGTACAAGATCGGGTCGGCATCGACCAGGGTGAGAAATTCACTCGGAATCACCCACTTCTGTTCGCCGTGGTAAAAAATCATCGGCACCACGGCCGGAAGCCAAGTCCAGTCGGGATCTTGCCGAGTCCGCTGATCCAGAAAGGCAAACAGGCCGCGCACTACCTGCCAGCCAACCTTTCGGTCCAGGTAGCTCTTATGCTCGATCAGGATGTACACATGCAACGCCTTGCCGCCGCGGGTATCGGCAACGAACATGCGGTCCGAGAAATATTCGCGCAGGTTTTCATCGACAAAGGAGCCGGTTACGAGTCGTGGCGGTGTCGGGGCCAACAACGCGACAGGCTCCGCGGGCAAATATTCACGTAACAGGGCCCCGGCGTGCTCCGGATGCGAGATAAGCGCTTTAAACAATCGATCGTGGGGTTGAGTAAGCTCGCTCATGGGCCACGTCAGGGGGCAACTGAAACCGGAATCATCACTTCCAGTCGAGAATTTCCTCTTCCGGGGCGCGCGTGGCGCTGGCCACGGGTGCCCCAGGTGCCCTAGGTGCCCCAGGCGTCATGATTGCCTTTTGTCTGCCCTTCTGGCTGCCGGCCCCGACAAACAGGGCGGCTTGCGCGGGGGTTGACGCACCTTTTCGTGCCGTCTCCTGGTTGCGCGGCGAGGGGGAGGCCGGAGAATCGGCGGCGGCTTGCGATCGCTTCTCGCCACCGGTTCGCGAGGGTGTCGAAGCCGGTGCTGGTGCGGTCGGCGCCGATCGTTCGTTGGCGTCGGAGCGGGCAGGGGGGGGGGAGTCCGTCCCCGGCGTGACCCGGGATGACTTGTCGCCGCCGCCCCGGGGCCGGGAGACCGGCGCGGCGGTGCCTGATGTCGCTGTCGGGGTTGCTCCCGTCATCACCACCACCCCCTGCTCCCCCGCCGACTCCCCGCTCCAGCGTTTGTAGACGACCAGATCATTCTTGATCAGGATGGCGGCGGTACGGGTCGGGTCGGTGGTCGGGGATCGACTTTTCGCGCCGGAATCGGGCGCGGCACGACCTTCGGGTGATGCATCGGTTCCGTCCGTGGCGATGACGTAGCCACGGCAGTATTTGCCGGAGTGGATGCAGTAGCGAACCCCGAGGTCGAGTTTTTTTTGTTTCTCGGGATGCTTGCGGTCGACGTTGAAATACCTGGCCACGCCGGTTCCGTTCAGGACCTTGATGTGCGCGGAGGTGGCGGGATCGAGCCCCAGCTGGTGCAGATCGTCGGTGGAGGTACGTCCGGGGATGATCCGGTCGAAGGCCTCGCGCAGCCGGACGGATTCGGACTTGGTCGATTCCGAGCTGGTTGCCTGCGTGGTAGTCGGCGGCCCTTCCGGAGGTACGGAGGCAGAACAGCCGGAAAGCGAGGACAAAACCAGCAGCGGCAGGATGGAGAGTGTCCGCGCCAGCATGAAGGCCGGACCGGCGATGATCTCCGCGATGCGCGGCAGCGCGAAGAGCCGGATACCGGAGGGGGTTTTCCCGCGCTCAAGTTGCATCATACCGAAACCCACGGCAACGGAACCTGGTGAAGGCCGACAACCGACAAAAAGCGCCGCGCGTGGACCGGGGGCAAGGCGGAGCTGGGCTTGGCCACATGCAGCAACTGGCCGATGCCGAAGGCGGCCGCGCGTTCGAGGATCGGCTCGGAGTCGTCGATGAACAGCGCCTGGTCCGGGTTGAAGTTGAGCCGTTCGCGCAGGCGTTGCCAAAAGCGCGGGTCCTCCTTGGGATGGCCGAGGTCATGGCTGGTGGTGGTGCTCGTCAGGCAGGGGCCGATGGGGGTTTTCGCCAATTTCAACCGCAGGGACCAGGCGTGGGCATTGGTCACCAGGTGCAGCGGATAGCCTCTCTCCCGCAGTTGTTGCAGGAAGGTCATGACGTGTGGATGCGGGCGAATCAGGTGGGCCACCTTGTTTTGCAGGGCGGAGATGTCCAGTTCCAGGCGTTGGGCCCAGTAGGCGAGATCGTACCAGGCCAGGGTTCCCTCCACCTCCTTGTATGCCGCGAGAACCTGCTGGCGCGCGGTTGGAAGGTCCAGATGATACCGGGCGGCATAGGCCTCGGGAACGACTTCGAGGAAGAAGGTGTCGTCAAAGTGACGATCGAGCAGGGTGCCATCCATGTCCAAAAGGAGAATCCGAATCCGCGACCAGTCGAGGCCGATCGGGGTGATCACCGCCGTGTGCGCGTCGGGGTTCATGTCCCGTTGGGGCGACTTCCCGCCGCCGGCGTGCGCGTTGATATCCACGTGTGGCTCGAAAAGATTCACCTGACGCATCAACCCCTCTGGGCAGGAAACGTCGCGCCGATGTTGCCGGGCGATCGTTTCACTCTTCATGTCGAACGCGAAACCTCCGGGGATTTTACACAATGGTTGGCACAAACGCACGATAATCGCACCGCCCCCATCCCCATCCCCATCCCCATCCCCATCCCCATCCCCATCCCGGAGTGGTTGGTCCGGTCCATGGCAACGAAGGGGCAAATCTGAAAGAATGGCAGGGCAGGGCAGGGAGGAGTCAACACCCGATGGTGAGCGCGGAAGGGGGAAGGGGCGATGTTCAAGAAGATCAACGATCCGGTTTGGGCGTTTGATGTCGAGTGGGTACCCGATCCGCGTGCCGGTCGTTTGTTATACGGCGTGGCCGGGGAGGCAAGCGACCGCGAGGTGATGACCGAGATGTGGCGGCAGGGGGGCGCGACGGCGGAGAATCCGACGCCTTATCTGAAGACGGTTCTTTGTCGGGTGGTTTCGGTGGCGATGGTGATTCGCAAGGAGCAGCGTGGGCAGCCGCCCAGGTTATGGCTGCACTCCCTGCCGCAGGATCCGGCGGGGGCGGGTCGCGAGGAGACGGAGCGGAGTATTGTCGAGAAGTTTCTGCATTCGGTAGGCAAGAACAAGCCGGTGCTGGTTGGCTACAATTCGCTGGCGGCCGATCTGCGCATTCTTGTGCAGCGCGGCATGATTCTCGGGGTACAGGCGCGGGAGTTTTGTCACCGCCCGAACAAGCCCTGGGAGGGGATCGACTACCTTGCCAAGGGGAGCGACTTCAACATCGACCTGAAGGATACGGTCACCCCGGGTTGGGGGCATGGCAGCCCGTCGTTGCATGAGATCGCCACCTTGTGTGGCATTCCCGGCAAGCTCGATGTTTCCGGCGAGCAGGTGCCGGAGCTGTGGTTGACCGACCAGCTGCCGCGGATTGTCGCCTACAACGAGTTCGACGCCCTGACCACCTATTTGCTGTGGCTGCGCGCCTTGTTCTTTTCCGGTCATCTCGACGCTGCTGGTTACGAGGCCGAGCAGGCGGCAGTGCGTGAGTTGCTTGAGCGGGAGTCGGAGAAGCGGCCGCATTTGGCTGATTATCTTGTTGAGTGGGAGCGGTTGCGGCAAGCGGTTGCCTGATGTGTGGGCGGGGCCCGGGCTGTGTTGTTTGTGGCGAGTAAAATGGGGTCCAGGGGGCTGGCTCCCTGGCGGGTCCAGGGCAGAGCCCTGGTGGGTCCAGGGCGAAGCCCTGGTCGGGTTCGGGGCGAAGCCCCGAGTCTTTTGTTTTCTTTTCCTTTTTTCTTCTTTTTTGTTTTTCCGCCCCCCTACCCACGGGCGTATGTCCCCTGCCTTTCGCGACATTCGCCCGCAGGGGGCGGCCATGGCCTGACGATTTTTGCGCTTTCCAGCAAAAATCGTCAGGCGGATTGCAGGTTTTCAAAGGCGCCGGAATGTTCCCCTTCGCGGGAGTACCCTTCTTTCCGGAGGCATGAGGCGCATCGCAGGCGCGTTGCCCCCTCTCCGGGGGGCATAAGGGCGCGTTGCCCCCTCTCCGGGGGGCATAGGGCGCGTCGCAGGCGCGCCACAGGCGCGTTGCCCTCTTCGGGAAACAGAGCGCATTGCGCGAGCAAAGCGCGCGCCACAGGCGCGTTGCCCCCCCTCCGGGGTGTGGCCGCGTTGCACAGGCAACGCAAAACACGCGGCGGTGCGGAAACCGGAAAAAAAGCTCCGAAGACACTTGAGCCTTTGAAAACCTGCAATCCGCCCTGCGTTTTTTGCTGGGAAACGCAAAAAACGCAGGGCAATGGCCGCCCCCTGGGGGCGATTTTCGCGAAAAGCATGCGAAAATCGCCCGTGGGTAGGGGGGCGAAAAAACAAGA
>PEAJ01000298.1 GCA_002753495.1 Magnetococcales bacterium HA3dbin3
CAGGCGTAGTCGGAGGGCTAGGCGAGGATGTGCCGATTTTTGAGCGGTTTTTCCTGGGTGGACCACAGAGCGTGCGCGGGTTCAAACCGGGCGGTCTGGGGTCACGCACCGACGATGGCGAGGCCCTGGGTGGTACCTACTTCGGACAGATCAACACCGAGTTGATTTTCCCGTTCCTTGGCCTGGGGGATAAAGGGGTTCGCGGCATGACCTTCCTCGATGTCGGTATGCTGGGGGATCTTCAGCGCTTTGGAACCAGTTTCGGTGTGCCGGAATCGCCCTCGCCACGGGTGTCGACCGGCTTCGGGCTCTTCTGGGTTTCCCCCTTCGGGCCGCTGCGCTTCGAGTTCGGTTTCCCTCTGGTCAAGGAGGGAATCGACCGGACACGCCTGTTTGACTTCAGCATTGGTACGACCATGTGACGGAAGCGACACCGCCCTGGGAGTGCCTTTAAGTGGACAACTTGACTTGACAGGACAGGATTTCCGCAAATGACCAAAACATCGATTGCCCTGATTGCATTTCTGCTTTGTGGTTTCGCCATGGGTACCACGGCATGGGCAGAAGGGAGGTTTGCCTTTGCCGATGTCGACAAGGCCATGAATCAATCCCTGGCAGCGAAAAAGGCCAGGGAGATCCTCGACCAGAGCTTTACGAGCAAACAGCGGGAATTGACCGCCATGGAAGGGGAAATCAAGTCCCTGATGAACGACCTCGAAAAGAGGAAGAACCTCATGACGCCTGAGTCCCAGGTGGAGCTGCAGGAGAAGATCCAGAACAAGCGCCGGGAGCTGGGTCGGCTGGCCGAGGATCACCGCGCTTCGCTCGATCGGGAAAATGCCCTGTGGAGCAAGAAGATCACCCGTGTCCTGCTGAGCGTCATTCAGGACATCGGCGCCGAGGAGGGGTATACGGCAATCTTCGGCAAGGGGCAGGTCATTTTCGCCAATCCCAAGATTGACATTACCGATCGGGTGCTGGAGCGGCTCAACTCCCGCACCAAGGAGTTGTTCTGAGGCAGGGTCGTGCCGGCGGCGCGCCGCCTTTGTTTTGTCTCCCGGTGTGCGAAGGCACACGGGCGATTGGCTGCCTGCCCGTGGCCGGTGGGGACTGCCCGTGCGGTCGTCGTCGTGGACCAGAGGCCTCCCTGGGCAGCATCTCCTGACAATCGGGACCGTTCATCAACTGCTGGAACCACCTGCGGGAAATCATGCCCATGGATGCCAATCCCCTTGGAGAAATCCTGGCGAGCCTGCCACATCGCTATCCGTTTCTGCTGATCGATCGGATTTTGGAGGCAGAACCGGGCAAGCGCATCGTCGCCATCAAGAATGTGACTTTCAACGAGCCCCACTTCACCGGGCACTTCCCCGACAATCCGGTCATGCCTGGTGTACTCATCCTGGAAGCGATCGCCCAGGCGGGTGCGCTCCTGGCCTGTCGCACCGACCCTGACGCCATCAAGGGGCGGCTCGTTTACTTCATGGCCATCGACCGGGCACGTTTTCGCAAGCCGGTCGTGCCTGGGGATCAGCTGCGCATCGAGATGACCCTGTTGAAACGGCGCGGCGATGTTTGGCGTTTCAGCGGTCAGGCCCTGACCGACGGTGACATTGCCGCCGAGGCTGAGGTCATGGCCATGACCCGTGATCGAGGCCCGGTCCGTGAGTGATTCACAGGTTGTGCATGCCACGGCGGTGGTAGAGCCCGGCGCCAAGCTTGGGCGGGGTGTTCGCATCGGTCCCTACGCCGTGATCGGTCCGGCGGTGGTGCTGGGCGACGGTGTGGAGGTCGATGCCCATGCGGTGATCGAGGGACATACCACCGTTGGTGACAACAGCCGCATCTTCAGCTTCTCTTCGGTCGGCAAACCACCGCAGGATGTTCATTATGCCGGGCAGGAGACCAGCGTCGAGATCGGGCGCAACTGCTCGATCCGCGAATATGTCTCCATACACCGCGGGACAGAGGAGGGCGGCGGATTGACCCGGGTTGGCGACGGCTGCATGATCATGGCCTACTCCCACGTCGCCCATGACTGCCGTGTCGGCGACCATGTGATCATGGCCAACGGTGCCACCCTCGCCGGCCATGTCGAGATTCAGGATCATGCCGTGATCGGCGGGTTGACGGCGGTTCACCAATATGCCCGCATTGGTCGCAACGCCTTCATCGGCGGCGCTTCGGCGGTTTCGATGGATGTCGTCCCCTTTGCCTCCGCCGCTGGCAACCGCGCCAAGATTTATGGCGTGAACGTTGTTGGTCTGCGCCGGCACCGCTTCTCGGAGGAGACGATCAAGGCCATCCGCAATGCGCATCGGATCATCTTCCGCTCAAACCTGCGCCTGGAACAAGCGGTCGAGGAGTTGGAGCGCCAACACAACAACTCTGCCGAGATGCAGTGCATCCTCGAGTTTCTGCAAACGACGCAGAGGGGGATTTGTCGCTGAATGCGTCGGTTTGAGACGCGAAGCATGCCGCCGGAGCCGACGCCGTGCCTGGGGGACCGGTCGTTGTCCCTTGGATGCCGGGTTGGCCTGGTAGCCGGGAGCGGGCAGCTGCCGCTTCTCTTTGCGCGGGCGATGCGCGTGGAGGGTCGGTGTACCCTGGTGGCGGTGGCCCACCATCGCGAGACCGACCCCATGCTTGAGGAGATGGTCGACCAACTACTTTGGGTACGACTGGGGGCAGTTT
>PEAJ01000299.1 GCA_002753495.1 Magnetococcales bacterium HA3dbin3
CCATCACCGAACGCGGTTTTGGCAAGCGAACGCCTGAGAACCTGTTCGCCACCAAGGGACGTGGGATACAAGGGGTGGTCGGGCTGTTGACCAACATCCGCACCGGACCGGTGGTCGGGGCCTTGAACGTTTCGCCGGGCGATCAGGTGATGGTCATCACCGATCAGGGAACCTTGCTGCGCACCCCGGTCGACACCATCCGCGTCACCGGTCGCAACGCCATGGGCGTGACCATCCTCAACGTTGCCGAGAACGAACGCATCTCCTCGGTTGCGCGCATCGCCGAGTCCGAAAGCGACGAGGCTGACAACAACAACCTGCCCCGCGACGGCCAGGACGACACCACCACCGACCCGACCCCCACCCCGGAAGCTGCCGCCAACGCGGGCGACTCCGAATTGAAAACTCCGGATTGAAGGGTTAAGACCATGCTCGACATCAAACTGATCCGCGATCGGACCGACTGGGTGGAGGAGCGTTTGCGCACGCGCGGCGGACGCCACGACCTCAATGCATTCCGGCTGCTCGAAACGGAAAAACGCGCCTTGCAGACCGAGACCGAGCAGTTGCAGGCCGAGCGCAACGCCGTCTCGCGCGAGGTCGGGGTGCGCAAGCAGCGTGGCGCCGACGCCGGTGAGCTGCTTGCGCGCATGAAGGAGCTGGGGCCGCGCATCAAGGAGCTGGAGTCGCGGCTGCGCGCGCAGGAGGAGCGGTTGCAGGCGCTGCTGATGGAGCTGCCGAATCTGCCACACCCCTCGGTGCCGCTCGGGGCCGATGCCAACGACAACGTCGAGGTGCGCCGCTGGGGTACGCCGCCGACCTTCTCCTTCACGCCGCTCAACCACTGGGATGTCGGCGAGCGGCTGGGCATTCTCGACTTTGCGGCAGGCGCGCAGATTGCCGGGGCGCGTTTTACCGTCCTTCGTGGCGCCGGGGCGCGGTTGACGCGCGCCCTGATCAGCTTCATGCTCGATCTGCACACCACCGAGCACGGCTACACCGAAATCTTGCCGCCGATGCTCGCCTCCGCCGCCGCCCTGCAAGGGACCGGGCAGCTGCCGAAGTTCGAGGCCGAGCTGTTTGCGACGCGCGATGATCCCTTTTACCTCATTCCCACCGCCGAGGTGCCCCTGACCAACCTCGTGCGCGAGCGGATCCTCGCCGCCCATGAGCTGCCCCTGAAACTGACCGCCTGGACCGCCTGTTTTCGCCGCGAGGCCGGCGCGGCCGGGCAGGATACGCGCGGCTTGATTCGTCAGCACCAGTTTGACAAAGTGGAGCTCGTGCAGATCACCAAACCCGAGGAGAGCAACCAGGCGCTTGAATCCCTGACCCGCGATGCCGAGCAGGTTTTGCAGCGTCTGGAGCTGCCCTACCGCACCGTCGCCCTCTGCACCGGGGACATGGGCTTCGCCGCCGCCAAAACCTACGACCTTGAGGTGTGGTTGCCGGGTCAGGGACGCTATCGGGAGATTTCTTCCTGTTCCAACACCGAGGCCTTCCAGGCGCGCCGCATGCAGGCGCGTTTCCGGCGCGAGGATGGAAACAAGGCGGAGCCGGTTCACACCCTGAACGGCTCCGGTGTGGCCGTCGGGCGCACCCTGGTGGCGATCCTCGAAAACTTCCAGCAAGCCGACGGCAGCGTCATCATCCCCGACGCCCTGCGCCCCTACCTGGGCGGACTTGGGAAACTGACCATGGCGTAAATTCCAAACACGGATGGGTGGCCGAGCGGTTGAAGGCAACGGTCTTGAAAATCGTCGTATCCGCGAGGGTACCGGGGGTTCGAATCCCTCCCCATCCGCCATTTCCTGATTTTGTTGCATTTCACGCCGATCCAGGAAGCCGCTTAACCAGCGGCTTTTTTATTGATTCTACCATATTGACGTTTCATGCCGTCTCCGTCGGATTGCAGAAAACGCATGCAATCTCAATTTTCGTTGTGGAGAATCCTGAGCGGTTTCAAGCCGCGCCTCTGTGCGTGGGGGCAAGCCTTGGGTGCACGGAACGACGCTACCGTGTCGGAGGAGCAAGAAGGGGTGCCGGCGGCGGTGGTGACAAGGGCGGCGATGATGTAACAGACCGAACTCAAAGGGAAATGTTGCCATAAATGCAATCAGTTTGCCATTGTCCGCCTGGATGAGTGTGGTACGTGCCTGGAGTGCGGATGTTCCAAGTGGGGGCGAGGGGGCCGGCGATTGCACATAAGAAAGTATTGTTCTACCATCGTCTCATGGAGACCAGTTTCGTCATCACCGCTCCCGGGATCATCATCACCACCATCGGCGTCCTGGTGGCGGTGATGGTCGGCTTCGAGTATTTCCGTCTGCGCGATTATCGACGCGAATTTGCGGCGTTGCGGGAGGAGTTGCAAACGGAGATGTGGCGGCGCGAGCGGGCCAGTCAGCGCCTGTTGGCAAGCTACGGCGTCGCGGATGTGGACCAGCGTATTGCCTTGCTGGAAGAAGCCATCCGCACGGATGCGCGCGTCTTCAATGTCCACAACGCCCTGGGCTATGCCTGGCTGGAAAAAGGCAACGCAGTGGCGGCGATCCAGGCCTTCAATACCGCCATCCTGCACCATCCGCGGGCCAAGGAAGGATATTGCGATCTGGCCTTTGCCCACCTGCAAAACGGCGCGCCGGAACTCGCTCTGCAAGCCCTGCGCGCCGCGATCAAGGCCGACCCCA
>PEAJ01000300.1 GCA_002753495.1 Magnetococcales bacterium HA3dbin3
GGGGGCGGCGGCGAGGGCCGATGGCAAGGTGGTGGGGTGGTTTCAGGGGCGGATGGAGTTCGGGCCGCGCGCCCTGGGGTCGCGCTCAATCCTTGCCGATCCGCGCAATCCGACCATGCGCGATCACATCAACGCCCTGGTAAAAAAACGCGAGGCATTCCGCCCGTTTGCCCCTTCGGTCCTGCTTGATGAACAGCACAAGCACTTTGCCCTTGATCACCCGTCGCCCTTCATGCTGGAGACCTGTCCGGTGCACTCGCCGCTCGATTTGCCGGCGATTACCCACGTCGATGCCTCGGCGCGGGTGCAAAGCGTAAGCACACGGGAGAACCCCCGCTATGCCGCCTTGCTACAGGCCTTTTTCCAGCACACTGGTTGTCCGCTCGTCTTAAACACCTCCTTTAACATGCGCAGCGAGCCGATCGTCTGTTCGCCGCGCGATGCCCTTTATTGCTTCGTGCGCGCCGGTCTTGATTTGCTTGTTCTTGAGGATTTTCTCATCACCAGGGAGACCATCCCCTCTTTCTGGGCGGAGGCGTTGGCCATCTTCGATGCCCATGTCAACCAGCAGGGGATAGCGCACCGGGTGTACACCTTCTTCTGAGAGGCTGTTTGCAAACACCGTCCTGCTTGCCGCGGCTTCGTCAGACCGGTGCTCGATTGCTCATGTGCAACACAGCACACTGCGCATCTGCGCGCCGTTCTTCCTTGCCGGAACGGCGCAATCCGGCGTTTTCAAACAGCCTCTGAGGCGTCCCGATTATGACCACACCCCCGCCGACAGCAACCAAGGAACAGACTCACGAACTTGCCCGACAGCTTGCGACGGTTGCCGATCTTCCGGGCTTGTTGCACGCCTTGTGCCGGTTGGGTTTGTTCGGCGAGCGGTCGGAGGGGGTGACATCGGCGCCGCAACCCCTGCCGGTATATGAGCCGGAGGCAGCGCCACGTCGGATTGGCCTGTGGCAGCCGGTGATTGAGGGTGGAGGACCGCGCGGCTATCAGCGCATGGATACCGACCCCTTCACCGCGTCGCGCTGGTCGGCGATGGAACGAATTCCGCCCAAGGGGAAGCGTCGGCGGATCCTCTATTTTGGCGAGTCGGTGGCGCGCGGCTTTTTCTTCGATCCACACTACAACGCCGCGCAGGTGATAGAATCCCTGCTCACCACGACCGCGGACGCCGATCCCGGCTACGAGGTGATCGATCTCGCCTGCAACGGCCAGTTCATGCCGGCGATGCTCGAACTTGCCTACGCCGCCCAGGCGTTGCAGCCAGAGATGCTGATCTTTTTTGCCGGCAACAACTGGCTGGAACCGAAAACTCTGTGGCAGGAGCGCGGGTCGGAGATGCGAGAGATCCTGCGCGCTGGCGGTGGGGCCGATGCGATCAATGACCAAATCAAGGATTGGCTGCGTCAGCGCGCTGCGACCTTCGTCGAGCGCCTCGCCGCCTTGGGCGAGAGAGAGCGGCTGCCGATTCTGCTGGTGCTGCCGGAGTTCAATCTTCTCGACTTCACCAGCGCGGCCATCGGTGGGGTGCCGCGCCTGGCTGGGGTTGAGGATCTGCCCGGCCGTTGGCAAACGACGTGGCTGGCGGCGGAGGCGGCCTGGGCTGGGGGCGATCTTGCTGGTGCGGCGACGCTGGCGGCGGAGCTGATCCAGCTTGATCGTGGCACCACGGCGGCAAGTCCGGACCTGCTTGCCCGTTGCCATCGGGAACGCGGCGACCTGAAGGCGGCGCGGGTAGCCCTGGAGCAGGCACGCGATGCCATGCTCTGGTGTTGGCCGTTGTTGACCCCGCGTTCGCCGCGTGTGGTGCGCGAGACAATTCTGGCGACGGTTGATCGGGAATCGCCGTGGCTCAAGATTGTTGACTTGCCTGATATTTTTACATCGTGGCTGGACGGAGGGTTGCCCGGGCGGCGTCTGTTCTTCGACTACTGTCACCTGACCGCCGAGGGGACGACGGTGGTGGCGGCGGCGATGGTCGCTGCCGTGCTGGAACGCCTTGAAGGCCGGCCGACCGACTGGCGCGGCCTGGTAGCATCAGCCCCGCTGCCGGCGCCGGCGATCATCGGTCGGGCGCACCTGTTCGCGGCGATGCACAATGCCTCCTGGGGACAATCGGCCGAGCTCGTGTGCCATCACGCCGCGCAGGCCGCGGCGGCCGATGGGCAGGCCCCCCTGGCGGCGCTCATGGCCGACATTGCCAGCCGGCGCATGCCGGGGGCGCTTTGCGCGGCGTTTCCAGCGGTGTTGGCGCTTGATGATCTGTTTGCGGTGTTTCGTCTCGCCGACATGGGGGTGCGGCGGCATGATCGTCTGGTCGCCGCCCTGGTCGCCGCGTTTGCCGGTGCCGATCCCGAGCTGCCGGCACGCATTGAGGCCATTCGTCAGCAGGAGTACGGGCTGGATGAAACGGGCGTTGACCTCCTGGAACCCGGTCACCACATCAGCGCCTGGTGCCAACCCGAAACCGACTGGTGGCTGCGCCAGGGTTATTTCACCGCTCACACCGCCGAGAGTCATTTTTTGCTGGTATGCGCGGAGGGCACCGGCAATGTCGAACTGACCCTCACTTGTCGCCTGCCGGCGGGGGCGAGTGGCGAGGCGCTTCTGGCGCTTGAGGTCTCTGGCAATCCATTGCAACAGCTGTCCCTGCGCGCGGCTTGGACCACGCATCGGCT
>PEAJ01000301.1 GCA_002753495.1 Magnetococcales bacterium HA3dbin3
TGGGGCGGCGGCAGCGTGGGAGAGGCGGAGGCATGCGCCTCGACGCCATCCTCCCCGACAGTGACAACAGCCGCAAACGACTCCGCCACCACCGGCCAGAGCAGCTGCAAAAACGAGCCGCCCGCCGCCGATTCCGCCCCCCCCACATCAACCCGTCCGAACAGGTGCAGGAAACGACGGGCGCGGGTCACGGCAACATAGAGCACCCGCACCGTCTCCAGACGCTCCTTTTCACGTTCGATGCCTGCAAGAAAGGCATAAATCGGATCCGCCGCCGCCTGATCGGATCGCTTCAGCGGCGCGAGCAGAAGTGATTGCCCCGTCGGAGCCGTCGGATGCTCCAGCCAGAGCAGAAGGCGGTTGACCGCACCACGCGATCGCCGCCCCAAACCCGGCAAAATGACCGTATCAAATTCGAGCCCCTTCGCCTTGTGGATGGTCATCACCTGCACCCGGGCATCGGGATGGGATGGGGCGGCAAAAAGCCGTTCCAGGCCGCGCTCAAGCCGCCGCAGATCGGCAATCTCGCCCCCCGTCTCCAGGGATTCGAGCAACTCCAGAAAGGCCTGTGCATCCCTTTGCTCGCCGGGGTCGCGACAGGTGGTCAGGCCACCCAGGGCCATCCAGGTTGATTCAACCCAGTGCCGCAACACCCCCGCCCCATGGTGCAAGCCCGCGCGTCGCCGAACTTGAAAGGCACGTTCCAGCACGGCAACGACACGCGCAAGACGTGACCGGGCAGCTGCCTCCAGGCCAGCCACGCGAACCGGATCCCGCATGCACGCCCAGACGGTCGCCTGCGCCTCCTCCCCGACCAGGTGATGCAGTGCGCTCAGCGTAAGGCCACACCAGGGAGCACGAAGAAGGGCCAGCCAGTGGATGCGATCGGCTGGATGCAGCAGTGCCCGGGTGAGGGCATAAAGATCCTGCACCACCGAAGATTCGGTCAGGGCGGCAATCTCAACCGCCTGAAAGGGGATTTCCGCCCGACGCAAGGCAGGGATGACATGACCAAGATGGGCCCGGGAACGTACCAGCACGGCAATCGTCGCCTGTGGAGCCCCCTCCAGGGTGCTTCGGATCGTCGCCACCACTTGTTCGGCTTCGTCCCGGTCGACGCACACCGCATCACCCACGAAAGGGTGAACGATCACCGGCTGGACCGGCGATGCGGCATGATGCGGTGTGGCCGGCGCGAAGGGCGTTCCCCCGGTCAAGGGGTCATCATCGGCCGGCATCAATGAAGCAAACAGGCGATTGTTCCACCCGACCAGGCCACCATCGGAGCGGAAATTGACCGTCAAGCTTCGCGCAAGCAGAGGAATGGCCCCCAACCCCTGCCGTTGCACCCGAAAAAACAACCCAACCTCCGCTTCGCGAAAGCGATAGATCGATTGCATGGGGTCGCCGACCAGGAACAGAGTCCGGCCATCGTTTGGCGTCCAACCGGCGATCAGGCGTTCCAGGAGCTGAAATTGGCTGAGCGAGGTATCCTGGAATTCGTCCACCAGGAGGTGCTGGATCCGCGCGTCGAGGTGTAGGGCAAGGTCGGTCGGATGGTCATCATCACCCAGGGCACGCGCGGCAGCCATTGCTACCTCGATGAAATCAACCTCGGAGCGCGCGGCAAAGAGGACGCGCAGGTTCGCCGCCGCCAGCGGCAGCAGAGCCCCGAGCGATTGCAGAATCGCCCATTGGGCATCGTCATAGCGCGGATTCGGCAGGAACCTGACCGCGTGCAGACGACGATCCAACCCCGACACCGCCGACAACGCCTCAAGCACGGTCGCAAGCTGGGCCTTGGCTTCGCGAAAGCGCTTTTTTTCCTCCGGATTGCGACCGCTGCTTTCGGCGGGAAACCCAGAGCGCTTGTCGGGGCGCGCACGCCAACTCCCCTCCCTGGTCAGGAGCAACTCCGCCAAGACGTGCCACTTGGGGAGTCCTTCCGCCGTCGACAACGGAAATGTCGTGCCCTCTTTCGGCCAATCGGTCAGGGGCGATTTAATCCCCTCGCGGAGCAGATTGCCAACGGCGAACTGGACAAGCCCTGGAAGGGCCACTCGGGCCGCGACCGGGAAGGCCATTGCAACCTGCTGCAAGGAGAGGTTCACCCGCGCCGCCAGTGCCGCTTCGAGCTGCCCCCGATCCAGGTTGCCGCCGGGGAGAAAGCGCAACCACTGGTCGCGGCGTGCCAGCAGGTCGGCGAGCAGGGTTTCCGCCCGGCCGGGATGGGCGTCGAGGTGATCAAGCAGACGCGCCACCAGCGACGACCAACGACCATTGCCCTCCAACTGCGCGAGAACCTCCCGCGCCGCCTGGCGATAGAGGGCTTCCGCGTCCGCGGTGTAGCCTGGGGGAATCCCCGCGCCGGAGGCAAGCGGCATGCGTTGCGCGATGGCCGCGCACAGTCCGTCGATGGTCAGCACGCGCAGCCGGGCGGGGTGATCGAGCAGACGCCAGCCGCGCTCGCGATCCCGCTTAAGGGCCTCCCGCGCCAGGCGCCAGGTTTGGGTGGCGAACGCATCCTCGGGGGGGGGATTCTCCTTCCCACCCCGGCGAAGCGCGGCCAGGATGCGCTCCCGCATTTCGGCGGCGGCCTTGCGGGTGAAGGTGATGGCCACCACCGCCTCCGGCTGCTCGACACCCGCGAGCAGCCGGAGGAAGCGCTGAGTCAAAAGGCCGGTC
>PEAJ01000302.1 GCA_002753495.1 Magnetococcales bacterium HA3dbin3
CGGCTTGGAGATGTAGTCATTCATGCCGGCGGCCAGACAACGTTCGCGCTCGCTGCTGATGGCGTTGGCGGTCATGGCGATCACCGGCAACGCATCCCAGGCCGGGTTGGCACGAATCCGCTTCACCGCCCCGTAACCATCAAGCACCGGCATCTGCAAGTCCATGAGCACGGCCCGGAAGGGATGTTGGTTCAACAATTCCAAAGCCTCCTCGCCATGGCCAGCAATGGTCACCTCGAAGCCGGCCAGGGCAAGCAACTCCCGCCCCACTTGTTGGTTGATTTCGTTATCCTCGACCAGCAGCAGGCGCGTGCCGCGCAAGGCGGCAAGCATCGTCTGGAACGCGCCATCGTCGTCCGGTTTGCGGCGCCAATTGGAAACAACCTGCCCACCAAACGCGCGCACGATGGTGTCATACAACTGGGAGTGACTGAATGGCTTGGTCATGTAGCCATCCAATCGTCGCGCCTGGGCCTCCTCCTTGAGGTGGGGATGGCCAAAGGCGGTGATCAGGATGATGCGTGGTTGATCGGCCGCGGACAGGCTCTCCCGTGTTCGACGCGCAACCTCGAGGCCATCCATTTCCGGCATGCGCCAGTCAAGAACCAGCAGCTGGTAGGGATGCCCGACAATCGCCGCCTCGGAGAGCCGCTCCAGGGCCTCTTTGCCCGACGCCACGCCTTCAGTAACGAAGGAGAAACTCGCCAACGCCTCCACGATGATCTCCCGGGCAACGGCATTGTCATCGGCCACCAGCACCCGCAATCCATCCCGCAGCTCTGGTGGCAAGGTTCGCTTCTGTTCGGGCTGTTCCTCCCGGCTAACGCCAAAAACGGCGGTGAAGGTGAACTGGCTGCCGATCCCAGGTCGGCTGGTCACCGAAATGCGGCCGCGCATCATCTCCGCCAAACGCCGGCTGATGGAAAGTCCAAGTCCCGTGCCGCCAAAACGCCGGGTGGTGGAGGCATCGGCCTGGGAAAAAGGCTGGAAAAGCTTGTCAATCTGCGACTGTTCCAAACCAATACCAGTGTCTCGCACCACGAAACGAACCTGGATTTCGGTTTCGTTGCCCCAATCCAGTTCGGCCTTGATGACCACCTCTCCCTTGCTTGTAAACTTGACCGCATTGCCGGCGAGGTTGACCAGGACCTGTTCCAGACGCAGCGCGTCGCCGACCAGATGCACGGGAATGGCCGGATCAACGTCGTGCAAAAACTCAAGCCCCTTCTCCTGGGCGCGGAAGGCCATCAACGTGCTTAGGTGGTCGATGACATCGTCCAGACAAAACGGCCCAACCTCCATCTCCAGACGACCGGCCTCGATCTTGGAAAAATCCAGGATGTCGTTGAGGATGCGCAGCAGGGAGTGGGCAGCCTTGTCAATCTTTTCCAGATAATCCTGCTGCTGGGTGGTCAGTTGCGTGCGCAGGCAGAGGTGGGCCATGCCAATGATGGCATTCATGGGGGTGCGAATTTCATGGCTCATATTGGCCAAAAATTCGCTTTTGGCGCGGTTGGCGGCCTCGGCCTGCAATTTGCTCGCGCGCAGCTCGATGGTCAATCGCTCCTGGATACGGCGTTGCCGGTGCAGGGAGGCCTCCACCTCCCTGCGCTTGGTGATTTCCTCTTCGAGGCTCGTATTGATCCGCTGCAATTCGAGACGCCGACGGTCGGTCTCCGCCACGCGCTCGGAGAGACGCGCGGCCCGACGACGCTGGTGCTCAAAAAGGATGGCCCCCAGCAACAACAAGGGCGGCGCCAGACTGGAAGCCAGCAAAAATCCCCGCGAGGTGATGTGGCCGTAGAGGCTTGCATCGGAAACCAGGGTGATCCAGGACAATCCCGTGCCGGGCAGGAGATACTTGACCGCCAAGGTCTTCCCTCCCGACACACGCAGCGACCAGGCATGGGGGAGGGAGAAGATTTTCCCTTGCGGTCCCCCCGCCATGGCGGCCAGAAATTGTGGGGAGAACTGCACTTCCCGCGGCGCGTAGAACCCCATGCCTGCCTGTAAAAGCAACTCGACCCGATCCTCATCCCCCTTGATCGGTTGGATGTGCCAGGCCATGGCCTCGAAATTGCCGATTGCCGCCAGATAGCCACGCGGCACGGACTTGAAGCGTATCGGAGCCAGAAGAAGCAGCTTCCGATGCCTCAAGTCGATGGTCACGACCGGCGACTGCTCCGGCAGGGGGGCGGGTGTCGTCCAGTCCGTGCCATCCTCCTGGGTATCGGCCAGGGGATCTCCCTTCGGGTCCAGAAAGATCAACCGACGAAAGTCGGCCAACCCTTCGGCCGTCCGCGACAACTCCAGCGCCTGCGTCAACCGCTCGCGGATAGCCTCAAGGTTGGCATTGAGGCCATACATCGGGGACATACCCAGGTCCTGATTGGCCAGGTAGGTTTCTATTTCCCGGGCCCGGGCCAACTCCGCCAGCCGCTCCAACCTGGCACGCAGATCATCCTGAAGGGTGGCGGATCGGTGCAGGGTATCGTTGACCAAACGATCATCCGCGGCCGCGCGCAACTGCCCCTGGCTGCGGAATCCATTCCAAAGCAACGCCAGGGAATAGGCGAAAAACAACGCGGCCAATACGACCGGCAGGCTGAAAAGGAGCTTTTTCACGCGCCTATCCCGCGAGTTAAGCGCCACGCCCCTCCGGCCCGC
>PEAJ01000303.1 GCA_002753495.1 Magnetococcales bacterium HA3dbin3
GGACCGCCCCCCGATCCCCGTGCTGCCTTGATACATGACGTTGTAAAAAAAGGAAAGAGTCCGTCTTGCCGCGAAATCGAGACGTTGCCCTCTTTTTCAAAACGGCACATGACAAAACATTGGCGAGCGGCGCCAACGTCGTGGCGAAAGGGGGGATGGTTGCGGGGGTACTTGTCGGTGCCTGGTGTTTTTCCGCGGCCATTCTGGTCGCCGACGCAGCGTTGATCGGCCTTGGCAAGAAAATTGCGACCGGCGATGCCGTGGGCCGGACACCTCGCGAATTGACGCCGCATACGGGGTTCCGGCAGTTGAGAGGCTTGTGTCCTTGCGGACGCCAGCCCGGCTTCCATGGAGGGAGAGTGAGCGGTGACCATGCACGAATTGCAAGAGATTGCCGGACGTTTGTATGGCGAGGGTTTGATCCCGCCCCTTTACATCCGTGCCCTGGCCAAGGATCTGCGGACCTCGCAGGCCGATGTGCGCGCCTGGTGGCACGGCTCCGGAGGGGGGATTCCATCCAGCACTCGCGGGGCGTTGGAGAAATTGCAGGCGGACAGGAAGCGTCTGCAGTAGTCCGGCCCGTGTATTTGGGTGGCTTGCGTTGATCATCACGATGATTCCCGCCACGTCCCGTTGGGTTGTGGGGGAGGTCGTTTCTGGGCGGCCCCGCCGGTCAGATGGGCGGGGCTTTTTTTTGGTTTCCCAAGCGGGCCGATGGCTTGTTGTCGTGGCTGAAATGTTGGCACGGGAATTTCATGTAACTCCAGCAAAGCCGGTGGCACAGGGGACGTGCCGCCGTGAAAGTCTCAGGGATTGAGTGAGAGACGATTGCTTTGAAGGGGAGTGAAGGCGATGAACTGGCAAGAGTGGCTGCGTCTTTGGTTGCTGCATATTCCTGGTGGGGTTCTTGTCTACTGGGTGACGGTGCAACCGATGTTGATGTTGGTGATACAGCAGCACGGGCCGCATCACTGAAACTCTTCCGCGGGGCGCAAGGAGTGGCGCCCCGGGCGTTCCAGGGAAGGGACGCCACAGTTGGTCGGGTTCGGAGAGCCGGCAGGCGGGCAACCCCCTCCTTCCGACTGGATGACCTGTCCGGAAAGGGTCAAGGATGGCCTTTTCGAAACGATCGCTCGCGGGGCTGGATGCTCCAGAGTGGATCAAGCAGGTGTGGGGTAGACGGGGAACCACTCGGGCCGGCGTCCAGGGACGGGCGCCGGCCGGGTTCCGCCGCCCTCCCTGTCGCGGCTCGCTTCCTTTGATCCGAGCCCGGCGCTGCCGTGTTTGGCCCGATTGGATTGCGCGCGGCTTCCATGTCGGGCACCCGCTTGCGTTGGTCGCCTTCGCGCGCTTTGCCCGCTCGGGCGTATCCGTTTCGTCGCACGCGGCGTTGCCGCCTTATCGCCATCCTGTTCTGAAATTGGCATTACGCACCCCGGCGCAGAATGATGCGCACGGTCTCCGGGCGGTTGAAGTAACGCGCGGGTATGGCTGAGCTGCCCAGGCCGTTGGAGGTGCGTCCGGTCATGTTGCCATGGCGCCACAGCCCCTGGCCGTGCCGTGCCGAGCCCTGACGCATGCCGGTGATGATCGGTCTGCCGGTTGGCCAACAGATCTGTCCGCCGTGCGTGTGTCCGCACAGGTAGAGGTCGAAGCCGTGGCGGGCGGCCTCCGCGACCAGTTCCGGGGTGTGGACGAGCACGATGCCGAACTCCTCCTCCCGTGGCATTGCCAACGCCGACAGCGCCATCTCCGAGGGGAAAAAGTGGGGGTCGTCCAGCCCGAGGATGCGGATGGCGGCATCCTGGCGCGGCAGGGTGAGGTGTTCGTTGATCAGCACCCGGTATCCGCTCTCCTCCAGGGGAGAGACCATGGCGGCGGTGTCGTGATTGCCGAGGATGGCGATAAATCCATCGCGGGCAGAGATGCCCTGGATCAACTGCCGCATGTTGGTCAGGGCGTGGGCGTGCGCATCGAAGAACCTGGCGCGAAAATCCCCTGTCAACACACAGAGGTCGCAGCGTTGCCCGGCGAGGGCTTGCAGGATGGCGGCGTCAAGTTCCGGCAGAACGCCAAAGTGTGGATCGGAAACCTGGAGCAGCTCGTAGCCATCAAACGCCGCCGGCAGATTTGGGAATGTCAATGTTTCGACGACGTGGCGGATGGCCAGGGCATTGCGGATCCCCCGCCGGTAAAAGGCGGTGTCCTGAACAATTGCGCGGATCCTCCGCATGCCCGCACCGATCCAGCTGCGATCAAGTCCCGACTGGTCGACGAAACTTCGCATGACCCGTTCGCGGCGCTCCCGCTCCAGGCGCCAGGAGTGTCGACACCGCACCACACCCGCCGGCGTTTCCGCCAACGCAGTGTAGAAGGCATCGGGACGCAATTTCATGAATGGCATGCCGTTGTCAGCTCCTTGACGTTGAGGGTCCCCTGTCGCCTGATCGGTTGCCGCGAACGAGGGATTCTTGGGATGTAAACACGGCGGAACTTGCCTCCCAGGGTAATCGCACTTGGAATTGGCATTTTACCGTGAAAGAGCACTTTGTATTAAAAGTGGTTGGGGGGTCCGGGGGGAGGCTTAAGTCTGCCCCCCGGTGGGGTTCGGGGCGAAGCCCCGAGGTTTTTTGCCTTTCCGCCCCCCTTCCCACAGGCGGTTTTC
>PEAJ01000013.1 GCA_002753495.1 Magnetococcales bacterium HA3dbin3
TGGGGCGATGCCCGCCTGCCATCCATGGCCTTGGGCTATGTCCACCTGCCGGCCATGATCGCCGTTGCCCTGACGAGCGCCACCTGTGCCCCTTTGGGTGCCCGTCTGGCGCACAGCATCGATCCGCTTTCGCTGCGTCGTCTTTTCGCTGCCCTACTGCTGCTTCTGGGCGGGCGCATGCTCATGGCCTGAACTGCCTCCCTCACCCGCCTTCGGCGCTGCCGACCTTGCGATAGCTGCTGTCCTGCCTGAAAAAGGGAAAACAGATCCCCACCAGCAGCATGATCAAATTGTTGATGATGAAGCCGCTGATCATGTGCCGTTGCGTCGGCGATGGCCAGCCCATGGCCGGCGTCTCCCGACGTTTCTGCTTCATAATGAACGATGTGATCAAAAACGCGCCAAAAAGAAACCCCATGCCCATACCGGCAATCTCCCGCCGCGCCGCATCGCCCATGAGCAGCGAGAGCGTCCCGAGCAGCCAGTAGGGAATGATCCACGGACAGATCAACAGCTGCAACACCTTGGTGGCGTAAATCACCTTCCACAGGGGGTGAAAACGCTGGAATTGATAGGAAAAACGCAAAAGCTCCACCAGAAAGGCATTCCCCTTGCGAAATTTGTGCGCAACATAGTCGCGTATGGTGCGCGGTGCCCGCGTCTCCCACCCTCCGAACGAGGAACAGAAGGCCACGCGCATTCCCCGGCTATGGGCAGTGAAGGCGAGATGGATGTCGTCGGCGACGCAATCCTCGGGGAAAAAACGCAGCACCTCGCGCCGGAACAAGTAACAGGGGGCGACAACGATGGAGGAGGCGTAGATCTGGCTCTCAAGCAGGCGCAGGATGTTCTGGTCTTGCCAGAACTCGCTCTCCAGGGCGATGGCCTCGCGGGGAAAAATGTTGGCGCCGACCACCCCGACCTCCGGATCGGCGAGCATCTGGGCAACGAGGTCGCGGATCGTCTCCGGGCGCAAAATGGCGTCGGCATCGGTCAACAGTACGAGCGATCCTTCCGGGCAGCCGGCAAGAAAATAATTGAGTTGATTGATTTTTCCCTTGCGCGGCGCCTGGATCGCCCCCCACCCGGCCCGATCGGCCACCGCTGCCTGCAACAGCGCCCAGGTGCCATCATCAGACCCACCATCGACGAAGGTGATGGTTAGCCGGTCGGCGGGATAGAGAGTCTCTGCCAGGTTGCGCACTTTCTCCAGGATCACCGCCTGTTCGTTGTAGCAGGGAACGCACACATGCAGCGGCGGCCAAAGGGGGTCGGCAATCGTCGTTGCCGTGGCGCTCTTCTCCCGGGAAAACAGGGAGAAGAGAAACAACATGATGATGTAGCCACAATAGGACCAGAAGAGGATCAGGACGATAAAAAAATAGGTGGAGATGATGATGAACATGCCGGTCGCCGCGCTGTCCTACCGCACTGTCCACTGCTTCCAGAACACTGCTGGCAACGCCGTCAGGTACACCTTGGCCTTTTTCAGCCCCAATTCGTAAGGATGGCGCAGCACCTCCGTAAAGTAGGGCCAGGAAAGGTAGAACTCACGATAGGCAGTCTTCGCCCACTGCTCCATCGCCACCCAATCCACCTCCGGGTAGTCCGGGGCGCCGTTTTTCAGCCACCCCCTATCGGCCAACTCCTGGTAAAAGGGTGTCCCGGGAAAGGGAATCATCAATTGAAACTGGGCGGTATCCGGGCGCATGGCACAGGCCCAGTCGATGGTTTCGCGGATACTCGCCGGGGTTTCGCCGGGAAAGCCGATGGCAGAATCGCCGTGGATGTGAATCCCCGCTGCCTTGGCATCGGCGGCAAAGCGAGTCATACGCTCCTTGAGCACCCCCTTGCGGATCGCGCGCAAAATCTCCGGATTACCCGACTCGAAGCCAACGTGCAGATTCAGGCAACCGGAACGCTGCATGGTCACCAGGGTGTCGCGATCAATGTTGCCACGGGCGTAGCAAGACCAGGGAAGATCCAACCCGGCGGCCAGCTTGGCGGCGGCAAAATCACCGGCGCGGCCGGCGGGAAAGGTATCGTCCTGAATCATCAGCGAACGCACCTGGGGCAGGTGCGTCTGGATGAAGCGCACCTCCTCGATGATGTTCTCCAGCGAACGCACGTTGTAGGTCTGCCCCTTGATAAAGGTATAGACCCACAGGCAGTAGGTGCATTTCCCCCAGTAACACCCGCGTCCGGTCATGATGTCGATGAAGGGATATTTTTCGGAGGGGGTTCGGTACCAGGAAAGATTAAGCTGCCGGCTGAAAAAGTCGCTGACAAAGGGAAAATTGTCCAACACCGAACCGGAAAGGTAGGGTCGTTCAGGATTGGCATAAACTTCCGCGCCATCGCGTCGCAGAAAGTTGGGCAGCGTCACCGGATCCCCCCCTTCCAGAAGATCAAGGAGCGGGTACTCAAACTCACCGGCCACCCCCAGGGCGCAACGCTTCGACTTGGCCAGGGTCTGTTGCGGGGCAATCGAGAAAAACGGCCCGACAAACACTGCCGTGCAGGGGTGTTTCTCCAGCAGGTGATCGGTCAGGGCGAGGTCGTTCTCCTCGCTCAGCTGACCGGTGTAGACGACGAGCAGGTCGGGTTTGAACTCCAGAAAGAGGCGTTCGGTCTCCTGATGATCCCAACCAGCAGCGGGGGCATCGATCAGGCGGACCTGGTAACCGTGCTTTTCCAGGAGCGCCCCGCAGTAGCCGAGCCAGATAGGGTACCACTGCGTGCCGGAGTTGGAGACAAAATCGCAGCGGGCATTGCGCATGTACGCCTTGACAAACGGCGGCGAAAGCAACATCACCTTGGCTTTGGGCATGGTGGTTTCCGGACTTGTAGCGACCAGGATGGAAGGGCAGCACGACCTTTACGCTTAGGCGGGGGAATTTTTTTAGTCGCAAACGCCCCCGCCAAGCCCGGAAATCTAGCACAGGACGGGTTGATCCCCACGGATATTCTCGCCACCTTCGCCTCTGTCGCCACAGCGCTTTACCGGCAGACACGCCCCTTCTTCCACGACAGCAAGGCCCGCCACCCCCGCAGAGGAAACTCCGCCGACATGCTGCGTATTGCCCTCATCAACCCTTTCACCCCGGACGGCAATTTTGTCCCGCCCCTTGGTCTGCTCACCCTGGCGGCGGTGCTCGAACAACAAGGACATGCGGTCACCCTGTTCGACCAGAACCACGACCCGGAGATCATCCGGCACATCGTCGATTTCAACCCGCAGCTGGCGGGATTGACCGCCGTCACCTCGGCGGTCAACGCTGCCCGGCGTCTTGCCCGCGCGTTGCGCGCGCATCTGCCCGAATTGCGGGTGGTGTTCGGCGGTCCGCACCCGACGGCACTGCCAACCGAGGTGATTGGCTGGTCGGAGGTTGATTTTGTCATCGTCTCCGAGGGAGAAATCCCCCTTGGAATGCTCGCCGACTGGCTGGATGCCGGCGGCAGTGTCGGGCAACTGGAAAAGATCCCCGCCCTCCACTACAAGGACGGGGGCCGGATCCACGCCAACCCCGCCGGCGGGTTTCTGACCGGCGATGACCTCGACCAGCTGCCGCGACCGGCCTACCATCTGCTGGATATCGAGCAGGTGGTCGGGCGAATACGGCACGGGGTGTTTCGTCAGGGAAAACGGGTGTTGCCGTACATGGCGTCGCGCGGTTGCCCCTATCTCTGCACCTATTGCAGCGCGATGATGGGCCGCCGCATGCGTCGCCACGGCGTCACTCGCGTGCTTGACGATTTTCAGTTTCTCGCCGAGCGCTACGGCATCGATGAGATCTACCTGGAAGATGACAACTTCACCCTCTCCCGCGATTATGCCACCGCCATTCTCGACGGAATTGTCACCCGTCGCCTGCCACTGACCCTGAAGTTCGCCAACGGCGTGCGCATCGATAACCTCCACCCGCCTCTGCTGGACAAGATGGCTGCGGTCGGGGTACGCAGTTTGAGTTTCGGCCTGGAGAGCGGCTCACCGCGCGTGCTCGGGCTCATGAAGAAGAGCCTTAACCTCGACCGGGTCCGCAACAAGGTGGCGATGATCAAACAGCACGGCCTTCTCGTCGGGGCAAGCATGATCATCGGCTATCCGGGCGAGAGCGTTGCCGACATTCGCGAAAGCTACGCCTTTTTCAAGAGCCTGCGTCCAGACAGCATGGCGGTGGTCAACCTGATTCCCTTTCCGGGAACCGAGGTGCGGCAACTTTGCCTGGAAAACAACTGGCTCACCCCTCAGGCCGCCGATTGGGACAATTACTATTTCGACATCGCCGACCCCAAGATCCTCATCGCCACCGATGCGCTGGGCGAAGATCAGGTTAAGACATTGTTGCGAGAGATATTTTTCAAATTTTATCTCGATCCACGTCGCGTTTTCACCTTACTTCGGCACATGCGCGTTGCCGATGCCGCCGAGGGGGTTAAGTTGGTCCTGCGCAAGCTTGGCGTCGGTTGACGCTTTTCGGGAGGGAGAAGAGGGACCGAACGGTATCGTCCCCGGAGAGATCCCCCCACCATCAAGATTCCTTGTTCAGGTGGAAGTAGGCGACGACCTTCGACAACTCCTCGGCCTGGGCGGCCAAGCGGACAACGCTCTCCGCCAACGACCCGGACTGGGTTGCATGTTCCGTCACCGTACCGTGCAGCTGTTGCATCGCCGCATCAATCTGGGCGGCATTGCGGCTCTGCTCCTCGGAGGAAGCGGCAATCTCGCCAACCATGTCCGCCGTCTGGCGAATCGCCGGGATCACCTCTTGCAGCAGGGCGTTGGCCTGTCTGGAGACGGTGACCGTCTGCCCGGAGAGGGCCGTGATCTCACCGGCGGCGCTCTGGCTGCGTTCGGCCAATTTGCGCACCTCGCTTGCCACCACCGCAAACCCCTTGCCGTGTTCGCCGGCGCGGGCCGCCTCGATGGCGGCGTTCAGGGCCAGCAGGTTGGTTTGACGGGCAATCTCCTCGATGATGGAGGTTCTCTCGGCGATATCCCCCATCGCCCGCACCGCCTGTTCCACCGCCATGCCACTCTGTTCGGCCTTCTGTGCCGCCTCCTGGGAAGCCCCGCGCGTACGCCCGGCATTGTCCGTATTCTGGGCAATGGCGGCATTCATCGCCTCCATGGTCAGTGTTGTCTCCTGGATGGAGGCCGACTGCCGCGTTACGGCCTTCTGCAGGGAGGCAACGTGTTCGCTTAGGGAATCGCTTTCGTGCCCAACCGACTCAGAGGTATTCACGATGTTTGCAACCACCTCGCGCAGCATGTTGGTCAGGGCAAATGCGCTGTTGAGCAGTTGAGAAATTTCGTCCCGACCCTGGGTGTGGCAGGTGACGGACAAATTTCCCTTGGCCACCTCACGCAGGGAACGACCACATACGTGCAACGGTTTGGTAATGCTGTGGGTCAACCACCACCCGAGCAGAAGACCGATCAAGGTTCCACCGACCGCGACGATCCAAACAGTGGTTCGAACCTGATCCGCCGCGGCCAAGGCTGCCTGGCCCATGTCGGAGGCTCGCTTGATTTGTCCGTCACGCAGAGCCAGAACGTGCTCCTTCATCGCCTCGGAAACCTTGTCGAACTCCTCCATGATGGCGTTGCCGGCTTCCCTGCCCCCGCTCACATAAGCCTCGGCCATGCGCGAGCCGGTGGCGTGGAAACTGTCGACGCCTTTCGTCCGATCCTTCACCAATCCCAGCCCCTTTTCGTCTTGTTGCCCCCGGAAAAACTCCTGGAACCGGACAAGGCCATCGCGAAACACCGTCGCCGCCTTCTGCGCACTCTTGTACCCATCCGGATTATGAGTGGCGGAGACGTCGGTCAGGAACTGCTGCACTTCGATGGTCGAAGCCTCCATCCGGTCCGCAAGGATCATCAACGGCAAGGCAGTCTGCTGGATATACTGTGTCCTCTCGGTTACTTGTCGAGTCGCGGAGAGAATGAGGGCATACCCAATCCAACCGACGGCCAGAACCAGAAGAAACCCAAGCAGCAGGCGCTGCCCGACCATAAGACGTTCCATGCCAAGGCCTCCTCACGATGACTCGAACTTGAAAGGTGGACAAAGCTACCAGGCAAGTTATTGTTATTTAACTACATTATTACAACGCAGTCACAACATTTTCAATACACGATTTTATTGTAGAACTGGATAATAACCGCACGCGCGGCAAACATGCCAGTTTATTCAGCACCACAACCACGCCTCGACGACCCGAGTACGGACCGATACCGCTGCATGAGGAGAACCCGCTGCGTCGGTGTCAGCGGTGGCGGGCGATTTTTTGCGCGATCACCCTCGAAACCCTGGATGGCTTCTTGACATCCTGCAACCCCGGGAGGTAAGTTCCCACGCACCTTTTCCAGGCGTGTGGTCGTAAGTTGCGGGGAGGTATCCGGAATCGTGACTTTCCAAGAGTTGATCCTTGCCCTCGATACCTTTTGGGCGCGCAGGGGGTGTGTCGTCGCGCAACCTTATGACGTCGAGATGGGGGCCGGTACCTTTCATCCCGCCACATTTTTGCGCGCCCTCGGCCCCGAGCCCTGGCATGCCGCCTACGTCCAACCCTCGCGCCGACCCGCCGACGGCCGCTACGGTGACAATCCAAACCGTCTGCAGCACTACTACCAGTATCAGGTCATTCTCAAGCCCTCTCCGGCCGACATTCAGGAGCTGTACCTGGAGTCCCTGCGCGCCATTGGCATCAACCCGATGCATCATGACATTCGCTTCGTCGAGGATGACTGGGAGAGCCCGACGCTGGGTGCCTGGGGGCTCGGGTGGGAGGTGTGGCTCGACGGGATGGAGGTGACCCAGTTCACCTATTTCCAGCAGGTGGGCGGAATCGAGGTGCGTCCGGTCGCTGGCGAGATCACTTACGGCCTGGAGCGCCTGGCGATGTACATCCAGGGGGTAGAGAACGTCTACGACCTCTCCTGGAATGGCACGGTCACTTACGGCGACGTTTTTCACCGCAACGAGGTGGAGTATTCGCACTTCAATTTCCGTCTCGCCAACACCGACCTGCTGTTTCGCCTCTTCGGTGATCATGAGGCCGAGGCCCTGCGCCTCGTCGCCGCCGAATTGCCGTTGCCGGCCTACGACCAGGTGATCAAGGCCTCGCATGCCTTCAACCTTCTCGACGCGCGCGGGGCGATCAGCGTCACCGAGCGGGCACGTTACATCGGGCGGGTGCGCAACCTCGCCCGGCAGGTGGCGGAGAGCTACATCGCCCAGCGCGAACGCCTCGGTTATCCCCTGTTGCGTCACGTTCAGGCCCGGGGAGAGAAGGCATGAGCGAGTTTCTCCTGGAGATCGGCTGCGAGGAGATCCCGGCGCGCATGCTACCCGAAGGGGTCGCCGCCCTGCGCGAGGCCCTGACCGCCGCCCTGCACAACGCCGATCTGACCCACGGGCGCATCGATGCCCACGGCACGCCGCGACGCCTGATGATCAGCGTCGAGGATCTGGCCAGCAGGCAGCCGGAGTGCATCGAGGAGCGTCGTGGTCCAGCGGTCGACAAGGCCTTCGACCCCAGCGGTCAGGCGACAAAAGCCGCTTTGGGGTTTGCCCGCTCCTGTGGTCTGGCCATGGAGCAGCTCAGCCGGGAATCGACCGCCAAGGGCACCTATTTGGTTGCGCGCATGGCACGTCCGGGGCGTTTGGCCAGGGAGATTCTCGCCGACATCATCCCCGGCATCATCCAGGGTCTGCCGTGGCCGAAAACCATGCGCTGGGGCAGCGGCGATTTTCGCTTCGTCCGCCCGATCCACACCCTGGTTGCCCTCCTGGATGGCGAGGTTCTCGATATTGCCGTCGGGGGCGTCCAGGCCGGGGACCAGACTACCGGCCATCGCTTTCTCGCCCCGGGGTACCACCGGGTGACGGGGGTTTACCAGTACGTCGATCTTCTTGCCGTCACCAAGGTGATCCTCGACCAGCAGGCGCGGGCGGAGATCATCCGCGCCGGGGCAGAGAGACTGGCGGCACAGGTGAACGGCGTCCCCCTGATCGACCCCGAGCTGCTTGCGGAAAACGCCTGCCTGACCGAATGGCCGGTGCCTCTGCGCGGCGCGTTCGATGCCCAGTATCTGGAGATCCCGCCCGAGGTGCTGACCACCTCGATGCAGCGCCACCAGAAATATTTTCCGGTGGTCGATGGTGACGGCAAGCTGCTGCCTTATTTTGTGTTGGTCGCCAACATGGAGGTGCCAGATCCTTCGGTTCTCATCCGCGGCAACCAGCGCGTGCTGCGCGCCCGCCTGGAGGATGCGGCCTTCTACTGGAAGCTCGACCGCGAAACCCCGCTGGCCAACCGCCGGGAGGGTTTGCGGCAGGTGGTCTTTCAGGCCCGTCTCGGCACCTTGTGGCAAAAATCCCGGCGTTTGGAAGAGTTGGCGGCTCGCATCGCCACGGCAGTTGCCCCGGACGCTGTTTCCGATGTTCAGACCGCCGCCGAACTGGCCAAGTGCGACCTGATCAGCGGCATGGTCGGCCAATTCCCCGAGCTGCAAGGGGTGATGGGCGGGTATTACGCCCGTGCGGAGGGGTTGGGTTCGGGCATCGCCATCGCCATCGCCGACCACTACAAGCCACAGGGCGCCGCCGACTCGCTTCCGGACAACACCCCCGGCAAAATTTTGGCCATCGCCGACAAGCTGGATACCCTGGTCGGCTGCTTCGGTATCGGTCTAGTCCCCAGCGGCACCAAGGATCCCTTTGCCCTGCGTCGGGCCGCCTTGGGCATCATCCGCATCCTCCTGGAGTCCGACGCGGGGGGCAAGGGGAGTGGTCAAGGTTCTCCCTGGGCGCGCCTGCCTCTGCGGCCGTGGATCGCTGCCGCCTGTGCCGGCTATGAGACCCATGGCGAGAAGCTTGATCAGGATCCCGCTGCCATCGCCCGGGAACTTCTCGCCTTTTTCCTGGGGCGGCTGCGTGCGCACCTGAAGGCGGAAGGAATCGAGCACGACGCAATCGACGCCGTCGCCGCCCTGGACCTCGACGATCTGTTCGACATCGTCCGCCGGGTGCGCGCCCTGGAGACGTTCAAGGGCTTCCCCGCCTACACCGCCCTGGTGGCCGCCAACAAGCGCATCGCCAACATTTTGCGTCAGACCGACCCCGAAACCATCGAAGCGGCATTGGCGAGTGCCTCGGGTGGTGATATTCTTGGCCACCCTGCGGAACAGGGGTTGCGGCAGGCCATCGAAACGTTGGAAACTGCCGCGTCCGGTCTCGTCGATAACGGGGATTACACGGCGGCGCTGGATGCACTCGCCGGTCTACACGGGGTCATCGACCGGTTCTTCGCCGACATTTTGGTTATGGATCCCGACATGGAGACGCGGCGGCGACGCATCGGCCTTTTGGCCCGGGTCCGCAACATGTTCACCCGCGTGGCGGACGTCAGTCGCCTGGTCCTGCCCGGGGAGTGACCGCGTTTCCGGGTGTTTTCGTGCTTTTAGTGGTGAAGGGGTGCGTCACGGGCCTGAACCCCGGGTCACCCCGTATTGCGGAAAGCCATCACTGTCCATTGCTGTTCATTTCGAGAGAGGGAAGGTAACACGATTATGGCCAACAAAAAAGTGTATTACTTCGGGGACGGATCCGCCGAAGGCGAAGCTTCCATGAAAAACCTCCTGGGCGGCAAGGGTGCCAACCTGGCGGAGATGTGTCGCATCGGGATCATGGTGCCCGCTGGGTTCACCATCACCACCGAAGTGTGCACCGAGTATTACGAGCTCGGCAAGAAGATGCCCAGTGACCTGCGCGACGAGGTTGATGCCGCCCTGGCTCGTGTCGAGAAGAGCATGAACGCCAAGTTTGGCGATGCCAGCAACCCCCTTCTGGTCTCCGTGCGTTCCGGCGCCCGCGCCTCCATGCCCGGCATGATGGACACCGTCCTCAACCTGGGCCTGAATGACACCACCATCCAGGGTCTGATCAAGAAGTCTGGCGATGAGCGTTTCGCCTACGACTCCTACCGCCGTTTCGTCCAGATGTACTCCAAGGTGGTGATGGGCGTCGACGCCGACAACTTCGAGCACCACATCGACCACGTCAAAGAGCAGAAGGGAATCAAGCTCGACACCGAACTGACCGCCGCCGACTGGAAGGCAATGGTGGGGGCGTTCAAGGCGATCGTGCAGAAGGAGGCCGGTCGGCCCTTCCCCGAGGATCCGCGCGATCAGCTGTGGGGCGCCATCGGTGCCGTGTTCAGCTCCTGGATGAAGCAGAGCGCGATCACCTATCGCAAGCTGCATGAAATCCCTGAGTGGTGGGGCACCGCTGTCAACGTGCAATCCATGGTGTTCGGCAACATGGGCAACGACAGCGCCACCGGCGTCTGTTTCTCCCGCGACCCTGCCACTGGTGACAAGCGTTTCTACGGCGAATTCCTGATCAACGCCCAAGGCGAGGATGTGGTTGCCGGTATTCGCACGCCGCAACAGATCACCGTTGTCGGCAAGGATCTGCAAAAATCGACCCTGCCGGCGATGGAAGAGGCGATGCCCGACCTCTACAATCAGCTCTGCGGCACCTACCGCAAGCTGGAAGACCACTACCGCGACATGCAGGACATGGAGTTCACCATCCAGCAGGGCAGGCTTTGGATGCTCCAGACCCGCACCGGCAAGCGCACCGCCGCCGCCGCCATCAAGATTGCGGTGGATATGGTCAACGAAGGGATGATCAGCAAGGCCGAGGCGGTGGGTCGCGTTGATGCGGGTTCACTTGATCAGCTCCTGCACCCCACCTTCGATCCGAAGGCGAAAAAGGCCGCCGAGGTGCTCGCCGTTGGTCTCGCCGCCTCCCCGGGCGCTGGTGCCGGCATGGCCGTTTTCACCGCCGACGACGCCGAAGCCTGGACCAATGACGGCAAGCAGGTGATCCTGGTTCGTGAAGAGACCAGCCCGGAAGACATCCACGGCATGCATGCCTCCAAGGGCATTCTCACCGCCCGCGGCGGCATGACCTCGCACGCGGCGGTGGTCGCGCGCGGCATGGGTACGCCCTGCGTCGCCGGCTGCGGCGCCATCCGCATCAAAGGCAAGGAGTTCACCACCGACAAGGGCAAGGTGGTGAAGGAAGGGGACTGGATCTCGATCGACGGCTCGACCGGTCAGGTGATGCTTGGCAAGATCGGCACCATGCAGGCCGCCCTCACCGGCGACTTTGGCACCTTCATGACCTGGGTCGATGAAATCCGCACGATGAAGGTCCGCACCAATGCCGACACCCCGGAAGATGCCGCGCAGGCGGTCAAGTTCGGTGCCGAAGGCATTGGTCTGTGTCGCACCGAGCACATGTTCTTCCAGGAGGATCGCATCATCGCCGTGCGCGAGATGATCCTCGCCAAGGACGAAGCATCCCGCCGCAAGGCCCTGGCCAAGTTGCTGCCGATTCAGCGTGGCGACTTCGAGGGGATCTTCCGCGCCATGGGGGCGCGTCCGGTCACCATCCGCCTGCTCGATCCCCCACTGCACGAGTTCATCCCGCACGATGACAAGGGGCAGGAAGAGGTCGCCAAGGTTCTGGGCGTCTCCAAGACCGAGGTGAAGGATCGCGTTTCGGCCCTGAAGGAGTTCAACCCCATGCTCGGCCATCGCGGCTGCCGCTTGGGGATCACCTATCCGGAAATCTACGAGATGCAGGTCCAGGCGATCATGGAAGCCGCCTGCAACGTCATGAAGCAGGATAACACCGAGATCATCCCCGAGATCATGATCCCGCTCGTCGGTTACCTGAGTGAGTTGGCCAGCCTGCGCGCGCGCTCCGTCAACATCTGCGAGTCGGTGATCAAAGAGAAGGGGATGAAGGTCAAGTACATGATCGGCACCATGATCGAGCTGCCGCGCGCCGCCCTGATCGCCGACAAGATCGCCAAGGAGGCCGAATTCTTCTCCTTCGGTACCAACGACCTGACCCAGACCGCCCTCGGCATCTCGCGCGACGACGCCGGCGTCTTCCTGACCGAGTACGTCGACAAGAAGCTGATCGATAAGGACCCGTTTGTCTCCATCGACCAGGAGGGTGTCGGTCAGCTCGTGCACATGGGCGTCACCAAGGGGCGTCAGGGTCGTCCTGGCCTCAAGATCGGCGTCTGCGGCGAGCACGGCGGCGACCCCAGCTCGGTTCGCTTCTTCCACAAGGCAGGGCTGGATTACGTCTCCTGTTCCCCCTACCGGGTGCCCATCGCCCGTCTGGCCGCGGCACAGGCTGCCCTGGAAAAGGGTGATGTTTCCAGCACGGCTTGATTCGTAACCTTTCACGACTCTTCCCCTTTCGTCCGGGTCAACCGGACGAAAGGGGAAACCTGATTCTTTGCCCGCCCATGCAGGGGTCGGGCATTTTCTTTTACTGGGTCCGGCATCGGCGCCACCATCCTGAACTTCTTCCCGCGAGGTCGCCCATGACACCATCAGTCACCGCCCTGGGGACGCGTTTTCGCGACCTGGGTCTGCGCGCCAAGATCCTTGGGATTTTGCTCGTGGCCATGGTTGCGACCGGGGTGATTCTCGGAGGACTCAGCTACCACGAGGCACAACGGCACATCCGGGAGCGCGTCGAACTCTCCACGCGGGCGTTTCGTGACCTGGTCGATAATGCCATTCGCATCAAGGAACAGGATTACGCCCTCGCCGTGGAGCTTGTTCTCCAAAACCAGGAGCTGATGCGAGCGTTCGCCAGTGGCGATCGAGAGGCGCTGCGCAAGCTCACTGTCCCATTTTTCGAGCAGCGGCTGAAAAATGCATTCGGAATCGAGCTGTTTCATTTCCATCTACCACCAGCAACCAGCTTTTTCCGTGCCCATGAGCCAGATAAATTTGGCGACGACCTTTCTGACTCGCGCAAAACCATTGTCGCCACAAACGAAACGCGCAAACCGGTGCTTGGTCTAGAAGTTGGCCGCGCCGGGCCAGGGCTGCGGGCGGTTTATCCCGTGATTTATGCCAATCGCCACGTTGGTTCGATAGAGTTTGGTGGAAACTTGGGAAAAATTTTCGCCACGGCACGCCAGGCCACCGGTGTAGAGTTTGCCATTGGCATTCGGGCCAAGGTATTCGAGTCTGCAAAACGTTTTGCTGACGGTAGCCGCGATTTGGTCCACGGAGAGATGCTCTATTACGAATTTTCCAACACCAAGAGCAGGGCAATTCTCTCACAGTTTCACGCCAGGCCCGACCAGCCGCTCCTGGAGGTGGACGGACGCGATTGGATGCGCGCCGATTTTCCCCTGACTGACTACAGCGGGGGCGGGATCGGTCATGTTGTCGTTTTGACCGATATCACTGACCTGCGCAGTCAAGCCCTGGCACAGCTGTTGATCAAGCTCGGCATTCTCTTCCTGCTCGCTGTTCCCCTCGGCATTGGCGTCTACCTCTTCATGCACCGCCTGATCCTCACCCCCATCCAGGAGGCGGTGACATTTTCCCATCGTCTCTCCGAGGGTGATTTGACCACCACCCTGGTTCACCCCGGTCAGGATGAAATGGGTCGGCTTGCCCTTGCCCTCAACCAAATGAGCAGTCACCTGCGTGCCATCATCACCGGTCTGGCCACGCACTCCCGGGAGCTGAACGCCGATGCCGATCTTTTCGGCCAGGTTGCGAAGGACCTGTTCACCGGCTCCGACGACCTGAAACACAAATCCACCGGCGTCAACCAGGCCATCCTGGACCTCGACACGCGCATGGTGACCGTGGCCTCGGCCATGGAGGAGATGAGCGCCAACATGGCCAACGTCTCCCGGACCTCCGAGCTGATGAGCACCAACATGGGGGCGATCTCCGCCGCAGCGGAGCAGGCCAGCACCAACTTAAGCACCGTCGCCTCGGCCGCTGAACAGGCAAGCACAAGCATGGTCGAGGTCAAGGAGTCGGTGACGCGTTCCAACGGCAACATTCAGTCGATCACCACCACCATCGCCGCGCTGTCAACGACGGTGGCGCAAGTGCGCGGCAAGTGCGACATGGCCTCGCGGGAGTCGGAGAGCGCCAGCCAAAACTCCACCGCCAACAGTGTCGTCATGTCGCGTCTGGCGGAGTCGGTGCATGAAATCAGCAAGGTGGTCGATGTCATCAACAACATCGCCGACCAAACCAACATGCTCGCTCTGAACGCCGCGATCGAAGCCGCCGGCGCCGGCGATGCCGGCAAGGGGTTTGCCGTCGTCGCCAACGAGGTGAAGGAACTGGCCCGCCAAACCGGCGAAGCAACGAAGATGATCGCCGAACGCATTGACCAGATTCGCATCCACACCCGGGAGGTCAACGAGGCCACCCACCAGGTGACCGAGGTCATCGACCGCATCCGCCAGGCCAACGAGGATATCCTCTTTGCCATGGAGCAGCAGGAAAAGAGCGTCCTCGCCGTTGCCGATAACATGAATGCCGCCGCGCAAGAGACCGGACAGGTCTCTCTTCTGGTCGAGCAGTCAACCATCGGCTTTGCCGAGGTCAGTCGCAGTGTCCACGAGATTTCCCAGGGTATCAACGAGGTGACGCGCAGCGTTGCCGAGGCCTCCTCGGGCGTGGAGGAGATGTCGCGCAACGTCGCCGAGGCGACCCTGGCCAGTCAGGAGATTGCCAACAACATCGGCGCGACGACCCAGCTTTCCGCCAACGTCGTGCAATCAATGGCGGAGGTCAACCAGGCAGGTCAGGTCATTGCCGACCGTGGCGTCACGGTCGACGAACGGGCACATGCCGTCCAGAAGACCGCCGCCGCGCTGGCGGAGAATCTCGACAATTTCCGCGTTTGATTACAGCTCCCGCTGCCCTGCTTTCGGTCACTCCCTAATCCGCGATCACCGCCCCTCCAAGGGGAAGCGGGTGGTTGGGTTCCTCCAGGAGTTGCGGGCGCTATTGGTACTGTTCCGACCAGGAAACAGTGCTGATGACCCCCTTGCCACCCTCGGTCAGGTCGCGCAGATCCTCGTCGTAGTAGAAGTTGGGCGTGCCGTTATCCTTGGTGATGACATAGCCGCGCATGGCACCAATGAGGGTCGAGTTGCCGAGCATGGTCACCGTTGCCAAAGGGGCATAGACCGCACAGGTGAGGGAGGATCCCCCGCCAAGACCCACCGACCCGTTGCTGCTGCTGTAGATGCGGAATGCGTCGGCAACGTTGCCGGCGTTGCCTTGCGCTTCGAGGTCAACCGGGCCGGTGGTGTAGACGGTCAGGGATGAGGTCGGATCAATGTAGAGGGTCCCCTTGACGCTGAAGCTCCCACCACCCGCCATGTAGAGGGTCACGTTGGCGCCGTTGGTCAAGCTCAAACTTGACTGATTGCTGATGGTGAAACCGCCGCCACCAACGATATAAATGTTGAAGTTCCTCGTGCCACCAGAGCCAGGCCCTTGCAGGGTGACGGCAGCATGGCTGGCACTGAGATCGTAGGCACTTACGTAGTAGTCCGTCGCCGTATTGATCGTCGTGGTGGTGTTGTGGGCCGGGGCATAATTCGTCACGGTGGGAAGGTGGCCGCCGTATTTGCTGGTGAGATAGGCGCTCATCTTGCTGGAGACCAGCGAGGTGACGTTGAGCGGGTCACAATCAGCGGCGGTCGTCGTGGCAAGCTCGTTGGCACTCTTTACCCCGTTGATGCTGCTCGCCCCGGTAATGGTCCCAGTGATATGGGCATCGCCATAGACCACCGAACTCCCACCAATGGACAGGTTGCTGCCGGCGCCGGTGGCATAAACGCTACCATGCACGTTGACGTGACCGCTCAGGGAGATGGGGGCGTTGGGATTGATCGTCCGCACATCGCCATTGTTGAGGTTGGTCTGACCGGTATCGGAGTCAAGGCCATAGGTCAGGACCGTACCGCCCATGGTCACGCCGTTGCAACCAATGAGACCGGTCCCCCACACCCCCTGCACCGAACAGGAGACCACCTCCCGTGTCCGGCGTTGCGCCGTTTTGGCGCTGCCGGTGGCGTCGAGCTGGAATTGGTTGTTGCCCAGGCTGGTGATGTTGACCGCGTAGCTCTCGCTGCTCGCCAACTGGCCGCTCAGCGGCAGAGTCAGGCCAGTGGTCGCGCACAAATTGACGTGCAGGGCATACTTGGCCCGCTCAAGACCCGACTCGGCGAGGAACAGCGCACGCTCACCCTGGGTGGATTCGATCGTCTCCAGGGTCTCTACCCCGGAGAGGTTGACGGTCGCCGCGAGCATCGCCCCAACCCCCAGGATGAGAAACAGCGCCATCAACAACAAAGATCCGGATTCTTCTCTGTGCGTATTCATCACGGGTTCCTCGGGTTGACGCTGTTGGTGAAGACGACGATGGCCCCGCCGACGTGTTGGCGATTGAGGGTCAGGGTGATATCGATCAGCTTGACCGGTGGCGCGTCGCTGTTGGAGGTAAAGGTGACGCCAGCTACCTGGTCAGCCAGGGCCACGGCAACCCCGCTCTGGGTTCGCAGCAACTGGCCAGCGTTTACCGAGTAGACGACACTGGCACCACCCCCCTGCGGGGTGAATTGAATCTGACTGCTGTTGGTGAAGGGAACAGCACCGCCGCTGCTGATTGATGTGCCCCCGCGCAGCTCGCGCGTCAGGCGTGCCAGCGCCAGCCGCGCCTGGCCGGTTGCGGCATTCAGGTCGCGTCCCTGGAGGTAGCCTTCAACGGAATTGCCAACCAGTGGTGCCGACAGGGCGGAGAGGATACCCACGATCAAAACGACCATGAGCATCTCTACAAACGTATAGCCGCACTCCCGGCACGAAAAACACCCTGCCACCTTGAACCGCATCATCATGTTTCTCATGGGGCACCTGCCTTTTCTTTGAATTTGCCGTGCGTTTGGAAAAGACGAGAGCCGATCCGTGCAAAAAAAGCCATCAACCCTATAATTAAAAAAATTTTGTTCCGATCGTGCGGCGGGGCTGATCCACCAAGGTCAACATCCCCCCAAAAACAGGGCGGGGATGCCCATCCTCCGTTCGAGCATCCCCGTCTTCCCCGCTTTGGCTTGCCCCCTGCTGCTTCCGAGAGGGAAAGTCCCCAAAGTCCCTTCCTCACTGCGTGGTAGATCCACACATCGTGGCGGCATTCGCCGCGGTCACTCCAGCCGCCTCTGCCTTGGTCAAACAAGCGGTGACATCGGCATTGGAGGCGGTTTGCAGGGCTGTGGCGTTGGTTGCGGCCGTTTGCGTCATGTTGCCGAACTGCGGCAGGGCCATCGCCGCCAGAACCCCGATCACCAGAATCACCACCACCAACTCGATCATCGTGAAACCTTCCTGACCCTTGCCCGGTTTGCGCATGTTGGTTTTCATCGTCGATCTCCCGAAAAATTACTTTTGTAGTTCAAGGCCACAGGACCGCCGACCATGATACGTTTCATGGTCACTCAATCTGTTCGTTTCAAGTCCCGCCGACCTTCCTTCACCTCAACTATTGCGTGGTCGACCCACACAGCGTGGCGGCGTTGGCCGCGGTCATGCCTGCGGCGGTCGCCTTGGCCTGACAGGCCGTGACATCGGCATTCGAGGCAGTCTGCAAAGCCGTGGCATTGGACGAGGCGGTGCTCGTCAGGTTACCGAATTGCGGCAGGGCCATCGCTGCCAGAACCCCAATCACCAGAATCACCACCACCAACTCGATCATCGTGAAACCTTCTTGCCCTTTGCCCGATTTGCGCGTGACGTTGATGCTCATGACTCGATCTCCTCAGAAGGATTGTTTCAATCTATTCAGGACCCGATGGTCCCGGTGACTCATTTTCCGAAACCGCTTGCCCCACCGTGGGGTCGCCTTTCCTGATTCAAACTGCGTGCCAATCATGAATTAACGTTAATAATCAATAGGTAATAAACGATAAAGGCCCGCATTTCTCGCCATACCCGCATGCAACGGTTGCAATCCAGCGGCAACGGAAACTTTTGTTTCCGCACCACTGCGCTCGATCGTTTACATATTCAATAATTACAACTTATTACACATCGAATGCCAACAAAAACCTGCCCCCACCCGCAGGCACCCCACCGATTGGCCCACCCCATTACGATCAACCCCAAGCAACCCCTCTCGGGACACCGGAAATCACACCGCGGCGGGAAGCCTGACCCGTGGGGGTGACACCATCGGTCGGAGGGGATAAAATGGTCGGCACTTTAACCCGTTGCGGAGGTTGATACTCATGACAGGACGGAGTGTGCTGGTTTCTGCCCTTGCCGGGATGGTGTCCTTGCTGATCCTGCAAATCCCCAACGCGGCGCGTGCTGCCTGTGACAACGCCGAATGCTTTCAAAAGCAGGCCGGGGACATTCGCGCCTTCGCCAGCAAGCGCAAGACGGATCAGGTGCAGCGCAAAAAGGAGTTCGAGGAAAACTTCCAGTACGAAAACCTGCGCATCGAGGTCATGGAGACCACGGCCGAGCTGTACGGCAAAATTTCCGCGCTCTACCGCTGCCAGAACCCGGATCGAGACACGAAGATCGGCGAAATCATGAACCAACTCTCCAAGATCCAGCTGCGCGACGGCGACAAGGAGAAGGGGCACCTGGCGAAGAAGTACCTGAAAAACGCCGAGAAGATCCTTGGCGAGGCAAGCGCCGCCTGCAAGCAGTAAGCAGCCCGAGGGACTGCCTGGAAGAAACGCCAGACCACGCTGCCCAGGGTACGCACGATCGGACATAAAACGCCGGCAGCGTGCCGGTTCCCCCGCTTTCGCTTGCCTCGCAGGGTGAAGCACAGGTGGCGAGGGATGGGAGGCGGGTATCTTGCCTCCTGCTCCCCGGGCCGGGCAAGTCAGGCCCCCACCAGGGCGCGGCGCTATAAGCCGTATTGTCCGATCTTTCGGTGCAGCCACTGCCGGGTGATGCCAAGCCGGCGCGCGGCTTCCTGCCGGTTGCCGCCACTCGCCCGAAGAGCGGCATCGATGCAGTAGCGTTCGACGGTCTGCACTTGCACCTTGAGCGACGCCTCCTCGGAGAGCAGAACCGCCGTCAGCGTGTTCGGCAACCCCGGTGACACGGGCCCCGCCACGCCATCCGCGGACGCGGGCGTCAACACGACCGGCATCAGGGCGCTCGGCTCCGTCTTGCCGTCTCGTCGCGGTGGCGGTTCCCCCAGATCCCGCCGCAGCTCGGGCGAGCAGCTCGCCGGCATCAGGGCGCCCCCTTCCGGGGTGAGCGTCACCAGGCGTTCCACCTCCCGTCGCAGCTGCCGGACGTTGCCCGGCCAACCGTAATTTTCGAAGAGATGAATCACCGCCGGAGAAAACCCGCCCACCCGCTTCTGGAACCGACGACAAGTCTCACGCAAAAAGGATTCGGCCAGCGGCAGGATATCCTCGCGCCGCTCGCGCAGCGGCGGAATGTGAACCTCGACTGAAAAGAGACGATAGTAGAGATCCTCGCGAAAACGCCCGGCGGCTACCTCCTGCCGAATGTCCTTGTTGGTGGCGCTGATGACACGAAACTGAAGCCTGGTCACCTTGTTGCTGCCCAACCGCGTCACCTCCCCATCCTGGAGCACGCGCAAAAATTTCGGTTGGATCGCCAACGGCAGATCGGCAATCTCGTCCAAAAACAACGTTCCGGTATCGGCCTCCTCGAAACGTCCCTTGCGCGCGCTGACCGCGCCGGTAAAGGCCCCCTTTTCGTGACCAAAAAATTCCCCCTCGACCAAATTTTCCGGGATCGAGGCGCAGTTGACGGCGACGAAAGGCTTGTCGCGTGCATCGCTTGAGTCGTGGATAAGACGGGAAATCACCTCCTTGCCGGTACCGTTTTCGCCGCCGATAAAGACATTGACCGGGGTTTGCGCCACCGAACGGGCAAAGGCCAGCACCTCCTGCATCGCCTGACTGGCGGCAACAAGATTGCCACCGGCGAGCAGGGCCGGATCGATGCCGCGCAACATGCCGTTGATCTGCGTCGATACCGCCAGCATCTCCGCCTGAATGCTGATATTGTCGATCACGATCGACAGGTGGAAGGCAACCTCCTGGAGTCGTTCACGATCTTCAAGGGTGAACCCGGGCTCGATCCGCTTGTTGAGCAGCTCCACTACTGCCGTCACCACCGTGCTGGTTCGACAGCGTACCGGGGCGCAGATCAGGTTGCGGGTGACAAACCCGGTTCTGACATCCATCTGGGTGTGAAACCCCGGGTGTCGCTCCAGGTTATTCTCGATGATGCATGCACCGGTCGAAACCGCGCGCCCGACGGCGCTCCCTTCCAGCGGCGCCTCGATCTGCCGCGGTTCAAGCCCGGTACCAATCTTGAGCCAGACGTTGCCGCGCGCCGTGTCGGTAAAAAAGATCGAACAGCGTTCCGCCTCGAACAACTCAGGCAAAACACGGACATAGAACCCCAGCAACGCCTCCTGGTCATCAACGGTCCAGGAGCGATGCACCTGTTCCAGGCGGCTTTCAAGTCGACGCAACTCTTGTCGCAGATGGTGTAAATCAGACATGACATCCCCAGAAACGCGCAGGGCCCCGACGCCCACGTCACGGTAACACAACCATGGCCACATCTTCCAGGATCCCCGGTTAATCCAGCACTTTGCGCCCCATGGCATGGAAATTTCAGTACCCTGAACATCAACCAGGAGATCGACCATGAGCGCAAACACCATTCTCACCCAGGAAACCCCTCCACTGCACAAGAGGTTGCTTGCCCGTCTGCAACGTGATGGCGGCAGCCAGATCATTCGCCACAAAGGGGGCATCGTCGGCGTTGCCCCGTGGCCCGACGCCTGGGCCGTGGTCCAGGTTGAGGGCAACCCGGCCGGCCCGCCAACCGTTGAGCAGTATCACGTCATTCCGGTGGAAGGGGACGGCACGGCGCACCTGCAAGCCATTCTGCGCCAGAAGGCAGCCGGCAAGTGCGTCGGCGTGCTCACGCCGGGACAGTACCGAACCTTCCTTGAGGAGTCGGTCAACGCCCCGGTGGAGGAGCTGGTGGCGATCATGCGTTTTCGCGTGCGCGACCGGCTGGAGTTCCCACTGGAAAACGCCGCCATCGCCGTGCAGCCGCTGCCGGCTCGCAAACGGGATGATGGTGTGGAGAAACCCATGGTCAATGTCTTCGCGACCAATCAGGAGGAGGTGTTGCGTCTTTGCGCCCTGGCGGCCAGGGTGCGCATGCAGCTGGTCGGGGTCGATGCCCACGAGTCGGCCCTCCGCCATATCGCCAGCCATTGCGCGGAGGCGTCAGACAACGAAACCATCCTACTGCATATCGGTGTCCAGGATGCCCAGGTGATGGCCATCCGCGATAGAGAAACCGTCTTCTCCCGCCGCATCAAGATTGGAACCGAACGCATCCACGAGGTTCTGCGTCTCGCCACCGGCGACCGGGGAAAAAACCTGGCCATCGCCGTCGAACCGCTCGCCCTGGAGCTGCAACGCACCCTGGATTACATCCGCACCCGACTGCACATGGCCGTCGGCAGGGTGCGCCTCGCCCCGCTCGAACATCCGGTCGCCGGTCTGGCCGCCACCCTGGGCACACTGCTGCCCGGGGTCGTCGTCCTGCCCCTCCCCTTGACCGAGATGTTCCACTTCACCACCGGCGAACCCGACGAACGCGAACTGGCCTTGCTGCTGCCGGCCCTTGGCGCGGCGCTGGGCCGCCTCCGCAACAGCGGCATGATGGTCAACCTCCTCGAAGAACGCTTCCGGCCGAAACAGGATCCCCTGTCCGGCAAATCCATCCTCGGCATGGGGGTGGTGTCCCTGCTCCTCCTGGGTGCAACCTTGGGTGTCCTGCAGGCACACATGGGCAAAGTGCGCGCCGGATTTGCCACCGTGAGCAGTCAGGAGGCAACACTCAAGGCGGAGGTGTTGCAACAGGTCGATGCCTCAGCCAACGCCGCCCTCAATCTCAAGCTGGAAAATCAAATGCAACAGCTTGCAGAGAAAATCGCCCGCAACGAACGGCTCCTCGACTACCTGAACAACAACCAGCTCGGGCAGAAGGAGGGGTTCGCCGGTTACCTGGAGGATCTTTCGCGGCAGGCGGTGGCCGGGGTGTGGCTGACCGGGGTGACACTGCGCAACGGTGGGCAGGAGATTGGCTTTGCCGGTCGCGGCGAGTCGGTCGGCCTCGTGCCACGCTTCATCGAGGCGATTGGGCAGGGATCTCATTTTCGTGACCGGCGCTTTGACATCCTGCACATCGCACGGGAAAAGAGTGAAAAAAACGACGGCAACGACAAACCCACCAGCAAAACCAAGTCCGACAAGGAAGCCAAGGACGACACGAAAAGCGACCAAGAGGAGATCATCACCTTCTCGCTGCGCACCAAACGCATACCGGAGATGAAACATGAGTGACCTGCCGCTGTTGACCCATCTGACCGGACAAATCGACGCCCTTGCCCGGCGGGAGAAACTGGCAATCCTGGTGGCGTTGCTCTTTTTGCCCTGGTTGGTCGCCAATAACATCATGTTTCGCCCGCTGCTCGCGGAACGAGCCAAGCTGGTCGAAGAGAGCGCGGTGCTGTCAAAATCAATCGTCGACCTCACCGCGCAACGCGCGCGTCTGCAAAGCAATCGGCACGACAACAAGCTGGAGGAGGAGGCACGTCTCGGCGGCTACCGCAAGCAGCTGACCAACCTGGAGGGCGATGTAAACCGGGCCATGAGCAAACTCGTCACCCCACGCGAGATGACCCTGGCCCTGGAGAGCCTGCTCCGCAACACCCCCGGCATCACCTTGACCGCCTTGAAGACACTACCAGCAAAATCGATCGTTATCGACAGCGGCAAGCCGGCCGATCCGACCACGACGACCATCGTCGCCAAGGGCCCCCTGCCAACCGACGCCAACCCGGGCAAGGAGGGCCATAAACCGACACCCACCACCGGCAAAGGCAACGACAGCAAACCCGAGGGAGACAAGCCCAAGGGGCCGCCACCGCTGGTTATCTGGCAACACGCCTTGCAATTGACCTTCGCCGGAGATTATTTAAGCACCATGGGGCTGTTGCAGTCCCTGCGTCACCTGCCGTGGACCTTCTACTGGGACACCCTCGATCTGGCGGTGAAAAGCCACCCCCAGGCCCAGGTGACGCTGGTGATCTTTACGCTGAGTCTGGACGAGGAGCTGATTGGTGCCTGATGCCTGTCGCGAGACCAACCCCTTTTATGTCAGCTCTCCGCTCCTGCCTCTGTCCGCGTGGAAGGGGAGGTTGTCGTTGCGTCGGCGGCCGTGGGGATCGGTCCCGGCAAGAGTTGGGTTGCATCTGTCGCTTCTGCTGCTGATCGGGGCACCGTTACTGCTGCCCGTGCGGGCACTGGGCGCGGAAGCCTGGCGTGACCCGACTGCCCCGACTCGAACAACACCCGCCCCCACGCGGAGTGTCCGCGATGCCGGGCATGAGGTGCCCTTCACCCTCACATTCCTTCTGGTCGGCGGCGAACGTCGCGTGGCCATCGTCAATGCCACGCTCGTGCATCCCGGGGCACGCGTCGGCGAGGCGACGGTTGAGTCAATCACCCGGCGCGGCGTGCGCCTCGACTACAAGGGACGCAAAATCGACCTCCCCGCTCCGCTCCAGGCGACCGATCCGAAAAAAGTCACCACCGCCGACATCTCTTAGGCCGGTCGCCACCTGATTCCAATTTCAGATCAAGATGGCAACGAGGCTTGCAACGCGTGAGCGACGAGACGGATACATTCTGGTACGGCGAGGAGCAAACAGGGCAGCCAACGAAGTTGTCGCTTGATATGGAGTTGGAATAAACCCAGGGACGAACCAGGAACGCAATCGCACACCCCCGAACAGGAAGCGAACCATGCAAGGAAGCAACACACACACTCTGCCGCGCGGCGGAAAATCCACCCGTGGTCAAACCCTGGTTCTTCCGGCAAGGCCTCTGCCCCTGGTCTCGCTTCTCGCCGGTCTTCTGCTGGGCGGCTGTCAGGCCCTGCAATCTCCGCCACCATCACCCGAGCTGCCGGCCGCGGTGAAGGAGGCGACCGAGCTGCTGCACAAACCAACACCAACGCCAACCGTGCCGGCGGCGACGGCGTCGGCACCCGCACCCGCGTCGACCCTGCGCCCGGAGCCATCCGCCGATCCCGAGCCGCTCTTCGACGTCTCGGTGGCCGACGCCCCGATTCGTTCGGTTCTGGAAGGGGTCGTCGCCGGAACCCCCTTCAGCCTGGTCGTTGACCCCAAGGTCGAGGGGAGCCTCTCCCTTAACCTCAAGCGGGTAACGGTCAGCGAGACGATGGAGATCATCTGTCGCACCCGCAACCTTGATTGTCAGCGTATCCGCCGCGGTTTTGTCGTCCTGCCCAACCAATCGACTTCCAGGCTCTACCAGATTCACTACCCGGACATGAACCGCACCGGCGCCTCCTCCCTGCGTGTCGCCTCCGGGCAGTCCCAGAGCACCACCACCTCCTCCTCGACCAGCGTTGCGCAAAGCCAGACCCAGCAACAAAACCCGATCGGGACCCAACTCGACACCGGCTTTCACAGCGACTTCTGGCAGGAGCTGACCGATGTCCTCTGCGCCACCCTGGGGATCACCCAAACCGGCACCGGTTCCACATCCAGCAGCGGCAGCACCGCCTCCGGGACGACCGCGCAAGGCGGCGGGGGAACAACCAATCCATCCGCAACAAACACGTCTGGCGCCAACCCGGCCATGGCGACGATCACGGCGACTGGCACCCGGTTGGTCTGCGCCGGCGTCAATCCCGGCGATAGCCAGGAGCGCAACGTCAGCGTCAGTCGCCAGACCGGATTGGTCTCGATCCGCGCCCTCCCCTCCGAGCTGCGGCGGATCGATGCCATTCTCGAGCGCATGCAGGCCATCCTCGAACGTCAGGTGATTCTCGAGGCCAAGATCGTCGAAGTGCAACTCAACTCCGGCTTTCAGAGCGGCATCAATTGGGCCACCTTCCTCCGGGCCGGCGCCGACAAGGGGATTACCATCGGTCAAACCGGCGGTGGGACGCTTCTCGGCGCGCCAGGCGCCCCCTCGAACCTCAAGGGCGCCATCTCCGGGTCGCTACCGGCGGGCACCCCTTACAGCAATTTCAACGGCACCCCGTTTCAGGTCCCCTACTCCGCCTTTGGCGGAATCATGGGCATGAGCGTTCAACTCCATGATTTCCAGGGGTTTCTCGAACTGCTTGAGACCCAGGGCAAGGTACACGTCCTCTCCAGTCCGCGCATCTCCACCCTGAACGGCCAGAAAGCGGTGATCAAGGTCGGCACCGACGACTACTACCCGATCAACGTACAGAAGGAGTACGTCACGAGCGGCACGAACACAACCCCGGTGACCAACTTCACCCTTGCGCAATTCTTCTCCGGCGTTTCGCTCGATGTCGTGCCGCGCATCGGCGAGGATGGCACCATCACCATGCACATCCACCCGGCCATCGCCCGCGTCTCCGACAAGGCAACCCCCCTGGGCGGGGAAACCTACAACTTGGCGAGCAATTCCACCCGGGAGTCCGACAGCGTCGTGCGTGCGCGCAGCGGGGAGATTGTCGTCATCGGGGGATTGATGACCGAGGAGTCGCAGCAGAATGGCGCGCAAATTCCCCTCCTTGGTTCCCTGCCCGGAATCGGCGCCCTGTTCGGGCAGAAACGTGACCAGACCATCAAGACCGAACTGGTCATTTTGATCAAACCGACCGTCGTGGCACTGGAACGGCCCCCGACCATCACGACAATCGGGGCAGGTTCTCCTCAACCGGCCACGCCTTTGCGCGAGTGGAATTGACCCCCGCGCTGGAGTGTTGTTGCGATGAGCGTCACCCAGGAGCAGCTGCGACACGTTCTCATCCTGCGCGACCGCGGCACCACGAGCGAAGGCCGCTCGGTACTGGTGCTTGGGTTTGTGACGGAGGAAGCGCTGCCGGAGCTGTTGCGCTCCTCCGGCGTCTCTCTTCCCTTCCAGGAACTCGACACCCTGCGCGTGGGCGATCTGCTCGCCGGTGGTGATGGTGGATTGCCAGTCGACGCCCTGACGCGAAAGCTGATCGAAAACAGTCCGCGGGCTGGCACGCAAACCGGTATTGCTGAACTCGGCTCGGTGTGGGAAGAGGGGCTGCTGCGTTTTCTCGCCGTACACTTCGAGCTGCTCGTGGTCGATTTGCGAACCTTTCACCTTGAGCCGGAGGCGGTGCGTCTGCTTCCCGAGGAGGTATCGCGTCGCTTCAACGTCATTGTGTTGATGGATACGCCATGGGGTGTTCTTGTCGGCATGTCCGACCCTTCCGACCTTTATGCCTCGGACGAGATTGCCGACCTGTTGCGGCGACCGGTGGTGATTGCCGTCGTCAACCATGACGATCTCCAGCGCAGCCTCAACCAGCATTACCGCAACGAGGCGGCGCTGAACGATTTTGCCAAGGCGCTGGCCGACGAAGTGGCGATCAGCAGCGAAGAGAGCGGCGAGGAGGCTGTCTTGGGTGTTAGCGCTGACGCACCGGTGGTCAAAATCATCCAGTCCCTGTTCGACGACGCGGTGCGCGTCGGCGCCTCCGACATCCACATCGAACCCGACCAACACCTCCTGCGCATCCGCCAGCGCGTCGACGGCAGCCTGGTCGAACGCACCCTGAACATGAAACGCATCGCCCCGGCACTGGTGTCCAAAATCAAGCTCATGGGCGGCATGGAGATCTCCGAACGGCGCCTGGCCCAGGATGGACGCTTCCACATCACGATTCGCGACAAGCATATGGATGTGCGCGTCTCGACCATGCCTACCCAGGGCGGGGAGTCGGTGGTGATGCGGCTGCTCGACCAGTCGCACAACACCCTCAGCCTCGATGCCATCGGCCTCCCGGACCCCTACCCGGAACGGTTGCGCCGTCTGCTCGAACATCCGCACGGCATGATCCTGGTCACCGGCCCCACCGGATCAGGCAAAACCACCACCCTCTATGGCGCCCTGAACGAACTCAACACCCCGGATCGCAAGTTGATCACCGTTGAGGATCCGGTCGAATACCGCCTGCCACGCGTCAACCAGGTGCAGGTGATGAACAAGATCGGCTGGAACTTCGCCACCGTGCTGCGCACCGCCCTGCGGCAGGATCCGGATGTGATTCTCGTCGGCGAGATGCGCGATCGCGAAACCGCCGAGATTGCCGTCCGCGCCGCCCTGACCGGACACCTGGTCCTTTCCACCCTGCACACCAACGACGCCGCCCGTACGCCAGTGCGGTTGATCGACATGGGGGTCGAAGGATACGCGGTCGCCGACTCGCTGCTGGCGATCCTGTCGCAACGCCTGGTACGGCGCGTCTGCCCCGACTGCGCCGCACCGCATCAACCAGATACCCGGGAACAGGCTTGGTTGCGCCTCCTGCCACCGCTTCCCAACCTGGGCGAGGGGTTGATCGCCGGCCGCGGATGCAGCAAATGCAATGCCTCCGGCTTTCGCGGTCGGGTAGCGGTGATCGAGCTGCTGGAGATGAACCTGGAACTTGCCAACCACCTGCGCGTCGGCGATACGCGCGGCTTTCTCGAGGCCAGCAAACGACAACCCGGCTTCGAGCCCCTGCATGTCGTCGCCGCGCGCTATGCGCATGCGCGACGTACCACCCTGTCGGAGGCAATACGTCTCTGTCCGGCGCCGGAACCGGTTCCACTGCGTCGCGCAAGCGACCCCACCCCATCTCTGGTCGGGAGTGTCTGATGCCGCGTTTTGTTTTCAGGGGCCGCCAGGCAAGCGGGGAGTCGGTACGCGGGGAGTTGACCGCCGCCGATCGCGAGCGGGTAGTCGAACAGCTGATCAGCCAGGGCATCGCCCCGGTCGAAATCACCGCCGTGGCCACGCGTGCGACCTTCTCGCTCGGCGGCGGCTGGCCAAACGATGACGACCGCATTCAGTTCTGCCGCCAGATGTACACCCTCCTCGATGCCGGCATCCCGGTGACGCGCGCCATTCAAAATCTGCACGAGGCCTCCGGCAATGCACGCCTCAAGGAGGCGCTGGAGGCGGTCGCCGCCGACCTGGAGGCTGGCAAGGAGATCGCCACCGCCATGGGCAGCCACCCCAAGGTCTTCCCGAAGCTGTTCACCAACATCATCCGCGTCGGCGAAATGTCGGGCCGATTGCCGGAGGCCATCAAGCAGCTGTACGAGTTCCTGGAGGTGGACAAAAATACCCGCCAGCAAATCAAGAGTGCCCTGCGCTACCCTTCGATCGTCCTCGGGGCAACCTTCATCGTCCTCTACCTGCTCAACGCCTACGTGATCCCGGCGTTCGACAAGATGTTCAAGCAGTTCGGCGCCGATCTGCCCTGGCAGACCAAACTCCTGGTCACCACCTCCAATTTCACCATCCACCATGGTCCGCTGCTGATTGCCGGCATGGTGGCCGCATTCATTGCCTTCCGAAAATACATCGAGACCCCGAACGGGCGCCTCTGGTGGGATCGGAAAAAATTGCGCATCCCGATCATCGGCAAGATCGTCGAACAGGCCACCCTGGCACGTTTTGCCCGAACCTTCGCCATGTGTTTGCGTTCCGGCATGCCGGTCGATCAGTCGCTCAACATCGTCGGCGGCTCCATCGATAATGCCATGATCGAAAGCGGCATCCAGGAGATGCAGCGACGGATCGATCGCGGCGAGAGCATTTTGCAGTCGGCACGATCGAGCGGGATGTTCACACGGCTCGTCCTGCAAATGCTCGCCGTCGGCGACGAAACCGGACGCACCGACGAGATGATGCAATCCGTGGCCACCTACTACGAACGCGAGGTGGCCTATAACGTGAAAAACCTGAGCACGGCGATCGAACCCATCTTGATGGCCATGATGGGCGGCATCGTCTTGATTCTCGCCCTGGGGATCTTCATGCCCATGTGGGGCATGGGCAAGGCAGCCGGTATGAAAGGTGGGTAGAGAGATGGATGCCCATTTGCGCAAAATCCAGGAGATTCGTCTGTTTCGGGGTGTCGATCGTTCCGCGATCGCCGATCTGTTGCAAAGTTGTGCCACTTTTTCCTGTTACCAGCCCGGCGAGGAAATATTTGCCGTCGGCAGCCATGGCCAGGAGATGTTCATCCTGCCAACGGGCCGAGTGCGCGTTCTGCTCTCCCAGGATGCCAACAGCCAAAAGGAGATTCCCATTCGCGGGCCAGACATCTTTGGCGAGATGGCCTTTCTCGATCAGGGACCGCGTAGTGGCACGGCAATTGCAGAAGAGTCCCTCGAGCTGTACAGACTGGACCGCATCCCCACCCAGGAGTATTTCACGCGCCACCCCGCCCTGGGCCTGGAGATCATGCGCAACCTGACCATTGTTCTGGCCCGGAAACTGCGCCGGACCAATGCCGTTTTGCTGCAGGAACTGCGTCACCTCCCCGACAAAAAGGGAGACGATGCCGACGGAGATACCTCGGAGGCAACAACCATGGTCAACCCCGAATCCGTGGCCCTGCAAGCAAGTTTGAGTGCCTTCGCCCGCACGCGCAACAGCGGCCGTTTTGCCCAATCCATCGTTCCGTGACCCGGGCCATTCATTAATCGGGTTTTGTGCCAGATAAAAAACAGAGGACGAGGTGTATCATGTATTGGAAAACCAAGATGGTGTTGCCCGCCCCCCTTGATGCCCTGCCTGGCCGGGAGCAATCCATGCCGATCCCCGCGCGTCATTACGTTACCGGTCACAGCCTGCTGCCACCTTACCCGGCGCGGATGGAGATTGCCTTGTTCGGCATGGGGTGTTTCTGGGGCGCTGAGCGGCGCTTCTGGGAGACCGGTGCCATCCATGTCACCGCCGCCGGGTACGCCGGTGGTTTCACGCCGAACCCCACCTACCACGAGGTGTGCACCGGCTTGACCGGACACAACGAGGTGGTGCAAGTGGTGTTCGACCCGCGGGCCATGTCGTTTTCAACCCTGCTGCGCATCTTTTGGGAAGCACACGATCCGACACAGGGCATGCGCCAGGGCAACGATCTCGGCACGCAATACCGGTCCGGCATCTACACCACCACCACCAGCCAGATGGCCAAGGCGATGAGCTCCAGGGAGATTTATCAATCCCTCCTGACCCGGGCCGGCCACGGGCCGATCACCACCGAGATTCTGCCAGCGCCCGAGTTCTTCTTCGCCGAAGGGTACCACCAGCAGTATTTGGCAAAGAATCCTCAAGGGTACTGCGGTTTGGGCGGCACGGGCATCTCCTACCCAGACCCGACCTGAAGACAAAGCAGGGTCATTTCCCCTCTCCCGACGGGCTGCCGGCTTGGCGTCGCGCAACCGGTGTGTGCCGCCAGGCTGGTTCCCTTGCGGGGAGCAGAGGCGGGTTGGAGGGGTGGGTTCTGTCCGACATGCGCGGGGCCGTGTGTGTTGCGCCCCTTCCCCTCGCCGTTTTGACGTTGCGTTTTGACCGCACCGGGAGGGCAGGGAGCAGGCCCCGTCTACACAACCGGTCGCGCTGCCGACAGATCGTCCAATTGCCGCAAAACATTCTCCAGCCAGGCCTCTTTCTGGCGCTGCAACATCGGGCTGGGATGGGCATACAAACGCCTCTCACCCGCTGCCGGCACCCCGATCAGCCTGCGTCCGCGCAAAGCATCAAGGGCCTGCTCTGCCAGAGGCAACAAAATCGGGTGCCGCCCCCAGCCAGCAATGACCGGAATCGTCGCGGATGGCCCAATCAGGGAAAGAAGCTCCCGCCGACGCTGGGGAAAAAAGATCGAATGCGATGCCGCGGGAAGGTCCCCCTGCACCATGGCCGCCATTTTTTGAAACAATAAAGGGCTTTTCGGCTCGCGCAAATCGGAGAGATTCAGGACCCGGGCATGCCCCCAGCCACGGGCGGCCAAAACGCGCATGATTTGATACTGGGTCGTATCCGGTCGGGTGGCGACAAAACGGTAGTCAGCAAGGGATGGCACCCGATCTGCGATCAGGGGGGGAACGTACCCGGCGACCAGGGGACGCGAAGAACCCGGATTCATCATGACGACCAGGAGGTCAGGTCGGCACTGCAGAAGGTCCTCCCGCCTCTCCGGCAACCGATCGCGAGCAACCAGCTCCAGCAACGACCGACAGCGAAACAGCGATCTCTGCCAGGATAAATCATAAAAATGGCCATAAACCCCATACATGGCCAGTAACTCCACGGCTCGTAACGCCCGGGCCTGATCCTCCTCCATCTCAGCCACCCCCTCTCCTTATTCCAATTCTAGATCAAATGTGCATTAATTCCATTTGTGGCACTCAAAACGGGGTCCAGGGCAAAGCCCTGGTGGGGTTCGGGGCAAAGCCCCGACAAAATTGTTTTTATAATTTTTTAAAGTGGTTGGGGGGTCCGGGGG
>PEAJ01000304.1 GCA_002753495.1 Magnetococcales bacterium HA3dbin3
TTGCCGACAATGGCCTCCTGGTGCTCATTCCCGCCGCGATCTATCTGGCAGACAAGGCAAAAACCGGGGAGTTCGATATGGCCTTTTACCTGGTGCAGATCCTTGAGCTTGTCGTGGGCGGAGTGAACCTCACCCTCCTTGGACTGAACATGCGGGATGGCTTCAGAGTTGGGAAAGGGCCAGGTGATCGGTCTACATAACGGCGCAAGCGCTGGTTCTTTCGCATCCCATGGAACCCCGCCGAAGGTAACACGACCCCCGATCGATGCAAACATCGCCTTGCTTTTGTTCCGTCATCTCCGGGACTGACTTCCCGGATCCCGATCGGTGGCTGGGTATCCTTCGACTTGTGGAGAGTTGAGCTGTGCGTACCGTTGCGCCGGGTGCGCAATTCTTCTCGAACGAAAATCGTCCGCGACCTAGTGGCTGAAACAGACGCCATGGCCGATGATCACGGGGATATGTTATCGTTCCGGGCCCGTGAGCGGAGCCGTGAGCGGAGCATTTTCGTTGGCATGCGGAAAGGGGACGGATGCGGGGTCTGCACGCGGGGTGTATTCGGGTGTGGAAGGGGTTTTTCATCGTGGATGGCTTGCCGCCGTTGCCCGATCGAACCAGAGAGGAAGGAAGGAACACACCCGGTGATCAGGATTAAAACCTCCGAGGAGATCGAGGCGATGCGGGCGACCTGTCGCCTGGCCGCGAAGACCCTGAACATGATCGCCCCCCATGTCCAACCCGGGGTTACCACCGACCGGCTCAACGACATTTGCCACGCCTTTATCATCGAGCACGGGGCCGTTCCCTCGCCGCTGAATTATCGTGGCTTTCCGAAGTCGATCTGCACCTCGATCAACCAGCAGGTGTGCCATGGCATCCCTGGGGATCGTGTCCTGCGCGAGGGGGATATCGTCAACGTCGACATCACCACCAACCTGAACGGGTTCCACGGGGATACGAGCCGCACGTTTGCAGTCGGACAGATTGGCACCAAGGCGGAGAAGATCATGCGCGTGGCGCGTGAGTGCCTGGACATTGGCATCGCGGTGGTGCGCCCCGGGGCGCATTTGGGCGACATTGGCGCGGCCATCGAGGCACACGCGAAAAAAAATCGCTGCTCGGTGGTGCGCGAGTATTGCGGCCACGGCATCGGCCGGGAGTTTCACGAAGAGCCCGCTGTTTTGCACTTCGGGATCCGCGGCGAGGGACCCGTTCTGCGGCCAGGGATGATCTTCACCATCGAACCGATGATCAACCTGGGACGCGCGGCAATCAAGCTCCTGCCCGACAAGTGGACGGTGGTGACCAGGGATCATACCCTTTCGGCGCAATATGAGCACACCCTCCTGGTGGCGCCCCACGGGGTGGATGTCCTGACCCTGGACCTGGAGGCGGAAGGGGTTGTCTGACAAGGCTGCCGTCGTTTCTGGCAGGTGGGGCCAATGGTCGACTCCGCCAACCCGGGAGTGTCACCAGACAAGCAATTTGCGCAGGGCAACCCGGTTGCCGGTGTCGCCCTGACGGGCCTGTTGTGCCAGAAACAGCTCGGCGGTGGCCAGGGCATCGGAGAGGGCATTGTGAGCCCGATAGCGCGGCAGACCGTACTGCCCGCGCAGTTGGGCAAGGCGCAACTCGCCGGGGAGCGGGTGGTGGTTCATGCGCTGCATGCGGCGAATCTCCAGGGCCATGACATCGACGAACAGCGTGGGTGGAATAACACCGTGGAGACGCCGAAATGCCTGGCGCAGAAAGGCGCGCTCCAGGGGGGCGTAATGCACGAGCAGGACGCGTCCGGCCATCGCCTGCAAGAGCGTCGGAAACACCTCCGCGAGCGGAGCTCCCTGGGCGGAGCGGTCGTCGGTCAGGCCGTGCAGGACGACCGTTTCCGGCGGGATCGGCTTGAGCGGCTTGATCAACAGGTGTCCCGATTCACTCAGACGAACGACACCGCCCACCAGGGGGACAAAGCCGATGGTCAGGATCTCGTGTCGTGTCGCGTCGAGGCCGGTGGTCTCCATGTCCAGGGCCAGGAAGGGAACCTCCGCGCAGGGGGTGTTGCCGGCCGGGAGGGGGTGGTCGAGGTAGTCGCGCAGGATGCCCGGCGCGGTGCGTTTGCGCAGGCGGCGTCGGCGCAGGTCGAACAGTGAAACCCAGGAGAACATGGCGAACACCTCATTTCCATTCCAGATCAAGCATCACCTTCGTTGATGGCCGCGTTCGCCCCTTGTTGTGCCAAACATGTACTGTCCCGTTGCTCATGCGCTATCGCCTCGTATCCACCTTGATCTGGGATCGGCATCAGGAGATGCGTGAAACCTGGTGATGGATGGCCATCGCCCGTTGCAGGGTTTTGACCACCTTGAAGGCATCCTTGAGATGGTTGCGTTCCAGGTCGGAGAGCTCGTCGGGCGGCAGGAAGTTGTTGGCCGGCTTTCCCTCCTGCAGGCGGCGCGCCTGATGCCGCAGGCGGGTAAAGGCAATGAACTCCAGGGCATCGTTTAGGTCGCGGGCGCTGCTTTGGCTGACGCTGCCGGCGAGGCTTGCCGCGCGCAGCCGCTCGTGGGTGTTCACTTCGGGCAGACCGGCCTCGAGGGCGTAAATGCGGGCAAGATCGACGATGGGGATGACCCCGTGAATCTTCATG
>PEAJ01000305.1 GCA_002753495.1 Magnetococcales bacterium HA3dbin3
CCATGCCGCCCGCGCCGCAGGTTGCCCGGTGGTGGCGGTAACCTACGGCTACAACGGTGGTACACCGATCGTGGATATGCGTCCCGACCGGATCATCGACCATTTCCCTCACCTCGCGTCCATACTGGTCCTCGCCCCAAAAAAGGAACCCTAACGCTATGACCAGACAGCTTAAACTCGGCATTCCCAAGGGAAGCCTGGAGAAGTCGACAATGGAACTCTTCCTCCAGGCTGGCTGGAAGATCGACAGCCACTCCCGGAATTATTTTCCTTCGGTCGACGACCCCGATCTTTATTGCGCCCTGGTCCGCCCGCAGGAGATGGCGCGTTATGTCACGGATGGTACGCTGGATCTCGGGTTGACCGGTCAGGATTGGATCATCGAGCGCGACTGTCAGGACGAGGTTGCCGCCATCTGCGAGTTGGAGTACTCCAAAAGCACCAACAAACCCTGCCGCTGGGTGCTCGTGGTGCCCAAGGACTCCCCGATCCAGTCGGTAGCCGATCTTCAGGGCAAGCGGATCGCCACCGAGCTGGTCAATTTCACCCAGAAATATCTCAAGGAGCGGCAGATCGAGGCCGACGTGCAGTTCTCCTGGGGTGCCACCGAGGCGAAAGTGGTCGAGGGGCTGGTCGACGCGGTGGTGGAGATCACCGAAACCGGCTCGACCATTCGTGCCCATGGCTTGCGCATCGTCGCCGACCTGCTCGAAACGCGCACCCAGCTGATCGCGAACAAAAGCGCCCTGCGCGACCCCTGGAAAAAAGAGAAAATTGACCAGATTGCGCTTTTGCTACAGGCGGCCCTGGCCGCACGCCATCACGTCGTCCTCAAGATGAATGTTCCGGAGGGCATGGCCGACGCGGTCATCAAGCTGCTCCCCTGTCTGCGCGCGCCCACCGTCAGCCATCTTTATCGCACCGATTGGCTGGCGGTGGAGACGGTTGTCCACCGCAGTCTGGTGCGGGATCTCATCCCGCGACTCAAAGGGCTGGGGGCCGAGGGCATTCTGGAATATGACCTGCAGAAGGTGGTATAATCCCCCCATAGCCAACCTGGATGGAGAGGAAGCAAAGAGTCCATGGATATCAAATTTGAAGGTCGCAATGTCGAATTGGGCAATGAGCTGCGTGAGCGTGTGCAGAAACGTCTGGAGGTGATGGATAAGCGCTTTGGTCCCATCACCCACGCCCGGGTCTCCGTGCAAAAAAATGCCCATAAAAACGATGGACAGGCCGAGGTAACGGCCGTCATCAACGTTTCCGGCAGCACCTTAACCGCCAAAAGAGAATCCTCGACCGTGGTCGCGGCGGTCAACGATGCCATGGAGACCCTCGACCTGGAATTGGAGCACTTCGTAAAAAAGCAGAAGGAGCATCGTCGGTAGCTTTCCCCGCAGCTTGACACTTGGCTGAATCAGGATCGGGGTGGCAGAGGAGGGCAGGGGAGGGAGATCGTCGGCGCCGCCCCGGGGTTCGCGCGCCTGTTGCCGCTTCCCCCCTCCTGCCCGCCCCGCGTTTACCTCGTGGCGACGCTCAAGTCACGGTGTGGGGTCGGCGGGAACCTCGGTGCGCTCCAATACGATGAGGCAGAAACCGGCAAGCAGGCGGTTGATGGGCGAGAACAGCTTCTCGACCTCACGCCAAAAGCCGAAGCTCCACGCCGGAACCAGGGCACGGTAGTTGACCCCGCCGGAGAGCAGGTAGCGAAACGGCATGGTCAGCTCCAGCCGGAGCAGGCGCCATTGCGGGTGGTGGTGCTCGAAGAGGGCACGGTCGCGTTCAAAGACCAGCCAAGCCATGGCCTGGTTGGCGGAGGAGAGACGCTTGCCGCCGGACTGCAGGGTCCAGGAAGCAGCCTGCATATCGCAGGGCTCGTGTCGCAGCACGCGACGAATCAGCCGCCAGAGAGGGGACATCCAGGGTTCGATCATGATGACGCGGCCACCGGTTCTGACCGTGGCGGCGCTTTGCCGCAGAAAGGCCGGGACATCAGGCAGATGGTGCAACACCAGGATCAGCACGTAACAGCTGATACTGCCGCGTGCGAAGGGGAGCTGGCAGCCATCACACACCAGGTCCACCCCGGGAACAGGGGCGACATCAGACGCGATGACCTCAGGATGCAGGCCCTTGAGAAGGCTGGAGCCTGATCCCAGTTCCACTGTTGGCCCTGGCCCAGCCTCTTTTGGTCGCCACTTTTGGATAGACTCGATCCACTCGACGTAAATGTCGCGCAGGAAGGGCTTCCTTTCCACCATCTGACGATGAATCAGCGTGGCCTCGATCGAATCCCGGTCAACCTCGCGGAGATGGCCGTAGGCAAGCAGCTCTTTTGGGGATCGCGACAACGGCGCACCCTCTGGCCGAACGACCGGCCGAAAGCAAGGGAAGGGATCAGGGACGCGTGGCGGCGGGAAGCAGATCCCTGACCACCTGCAAAACCTGCTGGCGAGAGAATGGCTTCGAGAGGGTACGAATGGCACCAAAATCCCGGGCGATACCCAGATTGTAATCCGCCTCCAAACCACGCCCGCCGCCGGACATGGCGACGACCTTGATCGAAGAGTCATGTTCCATCAACTCGACGATCACCTCGACGCCATCCTTTTCCGGCATGACCATGTC
>PEAJ01000014.1 GCA_002753495.1 Magnetococcales bacterium HA3dbin3
CGGTCCGAGACAGCAGGTGGGGCTTTGCTGCAAAGCCCGTAAACGACCCGTTCGGCCTGCCGAGACAAAAGGGACCTTAAGGCCCCAGGCGCCTTTTGCGTTGGACTGGCAACCCGGGAAGGAGCCAAAAGGAGGAGATCAGCGTGAATCGGGAGGAAAAAAGTCAGGTCATCGACGAGGTCCGCGCGACGTTGGGGCGGTCCAAGGTGGTGGTGGTCGCCCACTATCGCGGCATGACCGTCGACGAAATGACCGCCCTGCGGCGCAAGTTTCGCGAATCGGGCAGTGAATACCGGGTGGTCAAGAATACCTTGGCCAAACGCGCTGCCCAGGGAACCCCCTTTGAAGGGCTCGGGTCGCTGTTGACCGGCCCCACCAGCCTGGCGACCTCCGCCGACCCCGTGGCCCCGGCCAAGGTGCTGGATGAGTTCGTCAAGGATCACCCCAACCTGCAGATCATTGGTGCCGTCCTCGACGGCAAGATCCTGAAAGCAGAAGAGGTGGTCGCGCTGGCCAAACTCCCCTCGCGGGAGGTGCTGCTCGCGCGGATGCTCGGTGCCCTCAACGCGCCGATCCAGGGTTTCGTCGGGGTGCTCGCCGCCGTGCCGGGCAGCTTCGTGCGCGCCTTGGGGCAGATCCAAAAACAGAAAGAACAGCAGGCGGCCTGATCTCCCTGGCGGGGTTGGGTTTGTCGCAAACCAATTGATATATCATAAGATACAAGGAGTTGAAGATGGCATTGTCGCGTGAAGAGCTGATCGCAGAAATTGAGAAGATGACGGTTCTGGAGCTGGCTGAGTTGGTCAAGGCCCTGGAGAGCAAGTTTGGTGTCTCCGCTGCCCCGGCGGCGGTGGCAGTGGCGGCCGCCGGCGGCGGTGGCGCGGCTGCCGCGGCGGCTCCGGTCGAGGAGAAGACCCAGTTCGATGTCATCCTGACCGACGCCGGCGACAAGAAGATCCATGTGATCAAGGTCGTTCGGGCCATCACCGGCCTGGGACTGAAGGAGGCCAAGGACCTCGTCGAAGGGGCCCCGAAGACGGTCAAGGAGGGGGTCAGCAAGGAGGAGGCCGAGAAACACAAGAAGGAACTGGAAGAGTCGGGCGCCAAGGTCGAACTCAAGTAGACCGCGCAGGGCCGAACTGTCCTTCGGGTCGGGTTCGGGAGGGTGGACGCCCCTCCCGAACCCGACCCCGTGGCGCGTTGCCGTGGCATGCGCGCCGGTCATCCGGCCGCGCGCGTTTCTGTACGCTGCGAATCCTCGGAGGCTGTTTGAAAACGCCGGATTGCGCCACCTGAGGCGAGGAGGGGTGGTACGGATACGCGGCGTATCTGTGCCATGCATGATCAATCGGGCACCGGCCCGACGAAGCCGCGGCAGGCAGGACGGTGTTTTCAAACAACCCTCTCAAAGGTAGCTTGATGCTCGTGGCGCTCTGTGGAAAACACCCCGCGGATGTTGAAGAGCCCCGCATGCGCGGCGGGCGCGCGTCCGACCCACTCCCAAAGGCGGCAGAGGAAATCCGATGACATTGAGCTTTACCGAAAAGCGGCGTCTGCGCAAAAATTTCGGCCGGATTCCGACCATCATCGACATTCCCGACCTGATTGCCATCCAGAAGGAGTCCTTCGCGCGCTTCTTGCAGGCGGCCAACTCTCCCGACAGTCGGGACGATGCCGGTTTGCACGCCGTCTTCGTGTCGGTCTTCCCCATTCACGACTACGCCGGCGCCGTCACCCTCGAATATGTCGGTTTCTCTCTCGGGGAACCGAAATATGACGAAGATGAGTGTCTTGCGCGTGGCATGACCTTCTCGGCGCCGCTCAAGGTGGTCTTGCGCTTGGCCCTGTGGGAAGAGAACGAGGATACCGGCGCCAAAACGATCAAGGAGATCAAGGAGCAGGAGGTCTACCTCGGGGAAATTCCCCTGATGACCGATACCGGCACCTTCATTGTCAACGGCACCGAGCGGGTGATCGTCTCGCAGATGCACCGCTCGCCGGGGGTCTTCTTCGACCACGACCGCGGCAAGACCCACAGCTCGGGCAAGCTGCTCTTTTCGTCGCGCATCATCCCTTATCGCGGCTCATGGCTCGATTTTGAGTTTGATCCCAAGGATCTGCTCTACGCCCGCATCGATCGTCGGCGCAAAATGCCGGTGACCACCCTGCTCCGCGCCCTCGGGATGAACCCGGAGGAGATGCTCGCCCGCTTCTACGACACCGAACCCTTCCGCAAGAAGGGGGTGCTCTGGGAGAAACGCCTCAACCCCGACCAGCTGCTCGGCAGCCGCCTGAACTACGCCATCGTCCATCCGCAAACCGGCGAGGAGATCGTCCGCGCCAAGCGCAAGATTTCTGCTAGATCGATCAAGCGGTTGCAGGCGGAAGGATTGGACTGGATCCAGGTGCCGGCCGAAGACCTGATCGGTCGTTTTCTCGCACGCAACATGCACAGCAACGCCGGTGAGTTGATCGCCGAGGCCGGGGCCGAGGTGACCGAGGCGATGCTCGCGGTGTTCGAGGACAACGGCATTGAGGAGATCGTCACCCTCTTCATCGACTACGTCAACGTCGGTCCCTATTTGCGCAATACCCTCGACCTCGACAAAAACTTAAGCCAGGACGAGGCGCTGATCGATATCTATCGCATGATGCGCCCCGGTGAGCCCCCGACCATCGAAGCGGCGAAAAACCTCTTCAGCGGCCTCTTTTTCAAGGCCGACCGCTACGACCTTTCCACCGTCGGGCGGCTGAAAATGAACAAGCGCCTGGGGCTCGAATGCGACCTCAACGTGCGCGTCCTGCGCAAGGAAGATATCCTGGGCGTTGTCGATATCCTGCTGAAACTGAAGGATGGTCACGGCAAGGTTGACGACATCGACCACCTGGGCAATCGGCGGGTGCGCTCGGTTGGCGAGCTGCTCGAAAATCAGGTGCGCATCGGCCTTGTGCGCATGGAACGGGCGATCCGCGAGCGGCTCTCCTCCGCCGAACCGGAAAGCCTGATGCCGCATGATGTGCTCAACTCCAAGCCCTTCTCGGCGGTGATTCGGGAGTTTTTTGGTTCCAGCCAGCTGTCGCAGTTCATGGACCAGACCAATCCCCTCTCCGAGATCACCCACAAGCGGCGCCTCTCCGCCCTGGGGCCGGGCGGCATGACGCGCGAACGCGCCGGCTTCGAAGTGCGCGACGTGCATCCGACGCACTACGGCCGCATCTGCCCGATCGAAACCCCGGAAGGTCCGAACATTGGCTTGATCAACAGCCTGTCGACCTTTGCCCGCATCAATGCCTTCGGTTTCATCGAGAGCCCCTATCGGCGCGTCGCCGATGGCCGGGTGAGCGACCATGTTGACTACCTCTCGGCGATTGAGGAGGAAAATTACGTCATCGCCCAGGCCAACGCACCGCTCGACCACGAGAAACGGTTCCTGAGCGATGTCGTGCAGTGTCGTCACAAGCTTGAGTTTACGATCGCCACACCGGATCGCATCCAGTACATGGACGTCTCGCCGAAGCAGATCGTTTCGGTAGCGGCGGCGCTGATCCCCTTCCTCGAAAATGATGACGCCAACCGCGCCTTGATGGGGTCGAATATGCAGCGGCAGGCGGTGCCGCTGATCAAGACCGATGCCCCCCTGGTCGGTACCGGGATGGAACCGGTGGTGGCGCGCGACTCCGGGGTGACGATCGTCAGCCGGCGCGACGGGATGGTCGAGGAGGTGGACGCCTCGCGCATCGTCATCAAGGCTGACGAGGAACCCGGGTCGAGCGAACCCGGCGTTGACATCTACAACCTGACCAAGTTTGCCCGTTCCAACCAGAACACCTGCATCAACCAGGTGCCGCTGGTGCGTGCCGGTGATCGCGTGCGGCGCGGTGATATCGTCGCCGACGGCCCGAGCACGCAGTGGGGTGAACTGGCGCTGGGACGTAACGTCCTGGTCGCCTTCATGCCTTGGAACGGCTACAACTTCGAGGACTCGATTCTTATCTCCGAGCGTCTGGTTCAGGATGATGTGTTTACCTCGATCCATATCGACGAGTTCGAGGTGATGGCGCGTGATACCAAGCTGGGGCCGGAGGAGATCACGCGCGACATGCCCAACGTCGGCGAGGAGGCGCTGAGCAACCTTGACGAGTCGGGGATCATCTACGTCGGCGCCGATGTCAAGGCCGGCGATATCCTGGTCGGCAAGGTCACCCCCAAGGGGGAAACGCAGCTGACGCCGGAAGAGAAACTTCTGCGCGCCATCTTCGGTGAAAAGGCCTCGGATGTGCGCGACACCTCGCTGCGGCTGCCGCCGGGCATCTCCGGCACGGTGGTCAATGTGCGTGTCTTCTCGCGCCGCGGGTTGGAGAAGGACGAACGGGCCAAGCAGATCGACGACGAGGAGATTGCCGCCCTGCGCAAGGATATGGTGGCCGAGCGGCGCATCATCGAAAACGACGCCGACGACCGCATCCGCCGCCTGATGCTCAATCGCACCGTCCGGTCGGCGCCACGGCTCAAGCCTGGTGACACGATCCAGGAGGCTTGGTTGCGCAACGCCACCAATCGCGACCTGCAAGAGGTGGCGCTCGATGACGATCCCATCATGCAGCAGATCGAGGGGATTCGTGCCCAGGTCCTAAAGACCGGGCAGCGGTTGCAGAAGCGCTTCGAGAGCAAGGTGGAGAAACTCGAACGCGGCGATGATCTTCCCCCCGGCGTGTTGAAGATGGTCAAGGTGTACATTGCCGTCAAACGCAAGCTGCAACCGGGCGACAAGATGGCCGGTCGCCACGGCAACAAGGGTGTCATCTCCAAGATCAACCCGGTCGAGGATATGCCCTACCTGGAAGATGGGCAGCCGGTCGATATCGTGCTCAACCCGCTTGGCGTGCCCTCGCGCATGAACGTCGGGCAGATTTTGGAGACTCACCTGGGCTGGGCGGCCAAGGGCCTGGGTAAGCAGATCGGCAAGCTCCTGGAACAGTGCCAGAAAGGGGAGCCGATCGCGACGCTGCGGGGGTACCTCCAGACCGTCTACAACCACCCCGATCAATCCTCCTCGCTTGCCGAACTCACCGATGCCGAGGTGCTCGCCCTTTCCGACAATCTGAAAGAAGGGGTGCCGGCGGCGACGCCGGTGTTTGACGGCGCGCGCGAGGAGGAGATCGTCGGCTGGCTTGACCGTGCCGGCTTGCCCAACTCCGGCCAAGTGCGACTGATCGACGGACGTACCGGCGACTATTTCGACCGCCCGGTGACCGTTGGCTACATCTACATCCTGAAGCTGCACCACCTGGTGGACGACAAGATCCACGCCCGCTCGATCGGCCCCTACTCGCTGGTGACACAGCAGCCCCTGGGGGGCAAGGCGCAGTTTGGCGGCCAGCGTTTCGGCGAAATGGAGGTGTGGGCGCTCGAGGCCTACGGCGCCTCCTACACGCTTCAGGAGATGTTGACCGTCAAGTCCGACGACGTGGCTGGCCGGACCAAAATTTACGAATCCATCGTCAAGGGGGATGATACCTTCGAGGCGGGGATCCCCGAATCCTTCAACGTTCTGGTCAAGGAGCTGCAGTCCTTGGCCCTGGATGTATCGCTGGTGCGAAACCAGGAGTAGGTGACCGCCCTGCCTGCCCCCGCGTGCGTGACCCCCGCGCGTGCCTTGCACCGCGCGGGGGGGTCCTTGAGAGTGCTTGAACCCGCGTAGTCGATCGACCGGAGGCGTCCGTTGAATCAAAATCTGTTCAAACTTTTTTCACGGCCGGTATTGGGCCAGAGCTTCGATGGCATCAAAATCTCGATCGCATCCCCGGAGAAGATCCGCTCCTGGTCGTTCGGCGAGGTGAAAAAACCGGAGACGATCAACTACCGCACCTTCAAGCCGGAGCGCGATGGCCTGTTCTGCGCAAAAATTTTTGGCCCGGTGAAGGACTATGAGTGCCTTTGTGGCAAATACAAGCGCCTGAAGCACCGCGGCGTGGTTTGCGAAAAGTGTGGCGTGGAGGTGATCCAGTCGAAGGTGCGACGCGAGCGCATGGGGCATATTGAACTCGCCTCGCCGGTGGCCCACATCTGGTTTCTGAAGTCCCTCCCCAGCCGGATCGGCCTGCTCCTCGATATGACCCTGAAGGATCTGGAACGGGTCCTCTACTTTGAAAATTTTGTCATCCTTGAACCTGGCATGACGCCGTTGAAACGCGGCGATCTCCTCACCGAGGATCGTCTGAACCAGTTGCAGGATGAGTATGGCGACGAATTCACCGCCGGCATCGGTGCCGAAGCGATCCGCGACATGCTCTCGCGCCTGCGCATCGAGGAGGAGATCATCCGCCTGCGCGACGAGCTGGCGGCGACCAACTCCGAGGCGCGACGGAAGAAGATTGTCAAACGTCTGCATACGCTGGAGTCGTTCCAGGAGTCCGGCAACCGCCCGGAATGGATGATCCTTGAAACCATTCCGGTGATCCCACCCGAGTTGCGCCCCCTGGTTCCGCTCGATGGCGGGCGCTTCGCCACCTCGGATTTGAACGATCTCTACCGCCGGGTGATCAACCGCAACAATCGCTTAAAGCGCTTGTTCGAGCTGAAGGCGCCTGACATCATCATCCGCAACGAAAAGCGCATGTTGCAGGAGTCGGTCGACGCCCTGTTCGACAACGGCCGCCGCGGCCGAGTGATTACCGGCACCAACAAGCGTCCCTTGAAGTCGCTGTCGGAGATGCTGAAAGGCAAGCAGGGGCGTTTCCGTCTGAACCTCCTCGGCAAGCGCGTCGACTACTCCGGGCGCTCGGTGATCGTCGTCGGCCCCGACCTCAAGCTGCACGAGTGCGGCCTGCCGAAGAAGATGGCTCTCGAACTGTTCAAACCCTTCATCTACAACCGCCTGGAAGAGCGGGGTCTAGCGACGACGATCAAGGCGGCCAAACGCATGGTCGAGAAGGAGAAGAGCGAGGTTTGGGACATTCTTGAGGAGGTGATCCGCGAGCATCCGGTGATGCTCAACCGCGCCCCGACCCTGCATCGCCTGGGGATCCAGGCCTTCGAGCCCAAACTGATCGAAGGCAAGGCGATCCAGCTGCATCCGCTGGTCTGCACCGCCTTCAACGCCGACTTCGACGGCGACCAGATGGCGGTGCATGTGCCGCTCTCGATCGAGGCGCAGATCGAGGCGCGCGTGCTGATGATGTCGACCAACAACATCCTCTCGCCGGCCAATGGCAAGCCGATCATCGTGCCGACGCAGGATATCATTCTTGGTCTTTACTACATGACCTCGGAGCGGGTGAACGTGCCGGGCGAGGGGATGATCTTTTCCTCACCGCTCGAGGTGCGTCAGGCCTACGATTCGAGCGCGGTTGGGTTGCATGCCCCGATCGTCTGTCGCTACCGCGGTGCACGCCAAAAGACGACCGTCGGCCGCATCCTGCTCACGGAGATTCTGCCGAACGAGATCCCCTTCGACCTCGTCAACCGCCTGTTAACAAAAAAAGAGGTCGCCAAGCTGATCGATGTCGTCTACCGCAACTGCGGCACCAAGGAGACGGTGGTCTTTGCCGACCGGCTGATGACCGTCGGATTCAGTTTCGCCGCCCGCGCCGGCATCTCCTTCGGCAAGGATGACATGGTGATTCCGCGCAGCAAGCGCGCCCTGGTCGAGGATTCCCAGGAGAAGGTGAAGGAGATCGAGCGCCAGTACACCGAGGGGTTGATCACCGAAGGCGAGAAATACAACAAGGTGATTGACATCTGGTCGCACTGCACCGAACGCGTTGCTGACGAGATGATGAAGGGCATCTCCTCCGAGACCCTCGAAGGGGGTCGTGAGCAGCTCTCCTTCAACTCCATTTTCATGATGGCCAACTCCGGGGCGAGAGGTTCGGCGGCGCAGATTCGCCAGCTTGCCGGCATGCGCGGCCTGATGGCCAAGCCTTCGGGCGAGATCATCGAGGCCCCGATCACCGCCAACTTCCGCGAGGGGTTGACGGTATTGCAGTACTTCATCTCCACCCACGGCGCGCGCAAGGGTCTTGCCGATACCGCCCTGAAGACCGCCAACTCCGGCTATCTGACCCGGCGTCTGGTCGATGTCGCGCAGGATTGCATCGTGCGCGAGGATGACTGTGGCACCAGCGACGGCTTGACCGCTACTGCCCTCCTCGAGGGCAACGACGTGGTGGAGTCGCTCGCCGATCGCGTCCTCGGCCGCACCCCGGTTGACGACGTGGTCGACCCGATCACCGACGAACTTCTCGCGCCGCGTGGCGAGATTCTTGACGAGGATGATGTCGAACGGATCGAAAACTCGAACGTCGAGACGATTCGTATCCGCAGCCCGCTTACCTGTGCCACCGAGCGTGGGGTGTGTGTCAAGTGCTACGGCCGCGACTTGGCGCGTGGCACCAAGGTGACGATCGGCGAGGCGGTCGGGGTGATTGCCGCGCAGAGCATCGGCGAGCCGGGCACCCAGCTGACCATGCGCACCTTCCACATTGGCGGTACGGCGTCGCGCAAGGTTGAACAATCCTCGCTTGATTCGCTGCATGGGGGTGTCGTTCGTTTTCACAACCTGGTCACGGTGCGCGATCGCAACGGGCGCTACGTCGTGCTGTCACGCAACAGCGAGCTTTCCATCCACGAGGTGCGGCCGGTCGAGGGGGCCGAGGGTGGCAGCGAGGCGGTGGTTTCGGAACTTGAACTGGGTCGCGAGCGCGAGCGGCATCGCGTTCCCTACGGTTGCCGGCTGATGGTCGGCGATGGTCAGCGGCTGGAGAAGGGGCAGACCTTTGCCGAGTGGGATCCATTCTCCTCGCCGATCATCACCGAAATTGAAGGGATCATCAAATACGGCGACCTGGTGGAGAATCACACCCTGCGCGAGACCATCGACGAGACGACGGGCTTGAGTTCGCGCGAGGTGACCGACTGGAAGAGCCAGGGACGCAAGACCGACATGCGCCCGCGCCTCACCCTGAAGCACCCCGATACCGGTGAGACGCTGGTGATGCCCAACGGCGCGGAGGTGCGCTACTTCCTGCCGGTGGGGGCGGTGATCATGGTGGTCGAGGGGGATCACGTCATGGCCGGCGATGTCATCGCCAAGGTGCCGCGGCAAACCTCGAAGACGCGCGACATCACGGGTGGTCTGCCGCGCGTGGTTGAGCTGTTCGAGGCGCGCAAGCCCAAGGAGTACGCCATTATCTCTGAGAATGAGGGTGTCGTCTCCTTCGGCAAGGACCTGAAGGGAAAGCGGCGGGTGATTGTCACCTCGGAGGTGGGGGATCCACGGGAGTACATGCTGCCGAAGGGCAAGCAGCTTGCCGTCAACGAGGGTGACTATGTGCGGCGCGGTGAACCCCTGATGGAGGGCTCCCCGGTGCCGCAGGATATCCTGAAGATCCTTGGCCTGGAGGAGCTGTGCCGCTTCATGGTCAACGAGATCCAGGAGGTGTACCGGTTGCAGGGTGTGCGCATCAACGACAAGCACATCGAGGTGATTGTGCGTCAGATGTTGCAAAAGGTGGCGGTGGTCGACCCCGGTGACACCACCTTTGTCGCTGGCGAATCGGTAGAAAAGAGCGAGTTTGATCGCGAAAACGAGAAGGTTACTGCCCGCTCGGGTCGTGTGTCCACCTCCTTCCCGTTGTTGCTTGGCATTACCAAGGCCTCGCTGTCGACGCCGTCGTTCATCTCCGCGGCCTCCTTCCAGGAGACAACGCGCGTCCTCACCGAGGCGTCGATCTCCGGCCGTGCCGATACCCTGAACGGCTTGAAAGAGAACGTCATTGTCGGTCGGTTGATTCCGGCCGGGACCGGGCGTGCCGCCGCCTTGATGAAGAGCCAGACACGGCACAAGGAGAAGGGGGCGGAGGCTCCCGCAGTCAAAGAGGCGCCGATTGCTGCCAAGGCTTGACGGCGGCGGGGCGATTATTCTAAAAAAGGTGGTTGACTTTTTGCGGCGCGGGCTTATTTTAATGGGTTTCCCTGGCTTGGGGATGTGCCGCTTGCCATACAGGTGGGAGTGATCTGGACTATGCCGACCGTCAATCAACTGCTGCGCAATGGGCGCCGGCCGCAGGGCAGGAAGAACAATGTTCCGGCGATGCAGAGTTGCCCGCAGAAGCGTGGGGTGTGCACGAGGGTTTATACCACCACCCCGAAGAAGCCCAATTCGGCGTTGCGCAAGGTGGCGCGTGTGCGCCTGACCAATGGCCATGAGGTGACGGCCTATATTCCTGGTGAAAGCCATAACCTCCAGGAACATGCGGTGGTACTCATCCGCGGTGGGCGCGTGAAGGATCTGCCCGGGGTGCGTTATCACATTCTGCGCGGCACCCTTGATACGCAGGGGGTGAAGGATCGCAAGCAGGGTCGTTCCAAGTACGGTGCCAAGCGTCCCAAGTAGCTTTCGCGGCCTGGTGGTTCGGGGCGTTCCCGCGGGCCGGGCGAGAGAGATGGGGCTGTTGGTGCGGTTGAGCCCGGTGGTGTCTGAGGGGCGATGGGTGTTGCAGGACAGGGCGGTAATTCGTCAGCAGGGGAGTCTACTGGATGTCCAGGCGTCGTGAGGTTCCGAAGAGGGAGATCGTCCCAGACCCGGTTTACGGGGACAAGCTGGTGACCAAGTTCATGAACTGTCTCATGCGGGACGGCAAGAAGTCCCTCGCGGAGCGGCTGTTTTACGGTGCTCTGGGCATTGTTGGTGAGCGGGCCAAAGAAGATCCCTTGAAAATCTTTCGCGATGCGGTGGACAATGCCCGGCCGGCCATTGAGGTGCGGTCGCGGCGCGTCGGCGGTGCCACCTACCAGGTTCCGGTGGAGGTACGGCCGAGCCGACGTCAGACGCTGGCGATTCGCTGGCTGGTCGGGTTTGCGCGCAAGCGCGGAGAGAAGACCATGCGTGAGCGGCTTGCCGCCGAGCTGATGGAGGCGGCTGCCGGTCGTGGTGCGACGGTCAAGAAACGGGATGATACCCACCGCATGGCCGAGGCGAACAAGGTGTTTGCCCACTATCGGTGGTAGGTTTCAGTTTGGGGTTTGGCGAGGGGCATAATCGTGCCCGGGTGTTTTGTTCTTTGACAGGGGAAGGCAGTGGCGAGGGAAATACCACTTGCGAGGGTGCGCAATATTGGCATTATGGCGCATATCGATGCCGGCAAGACGACGGTGACCGAGCGCATCCTCTATTACACTGGACGCTCCCATAAACTGGGCGAAGTGCATGAAGGCACGGCGACCATGGACTGGATGGAGCAGGAACAGGAGAGGGGTATCACCATCACCTCGGCCGCCACCACCTGTTTTTGGAAAGACAGCCGCATCAACATTATCGATACCCCGGGGCATGTCGACTTCACGATCGAGGTGGAGCGGTCGCTGCGGGTGCTCGACGGGGCTGTGGCCGTGTTTTGCGCGGTCGGTGGTGTGCAGCCGCAGTCTGAAACCGTCTGGCGGCAGGCCAATCGCTACAAGGTGCCCCGCGTCGCTTTCATCAACAAGATGGACCGCATGGGGGCCGACTTCAATCGCGTCGTGCAGATGATCCGCGACCGGCTTGGCGCCGTCGCGCTGCCGCTGCAACTGCCGATCGGCGTGGAAGAGACCTTCCGTGGTATGGTCGATTTGGTTACACGCGAGGCGCTCTTTTTCGATGATGACTCCCTCGGGGCCAAGTTTGTCGTTGGGCCCATCCCCGAGGAGATGGTTGATGCCGTGGATGAGGCGCGTCACCTTCTGCTGGAAACCGCGGTTGAGCAGGATGATGCCCTGATGGAGAAATACCTCGAAGGGGAGGAGATCTCCACCGAGGAGCTGATTGGCTGCATTCGCAAGGGGGTTATTGCCAACAGCTTCGTTCCCATTCTTTGTGGTGCTGCCTTCAAGAACAAGGGTGTGCAGCCTTTGCTTGATTCGGTCGTGCACTATTTTCCGTCGCCGATCGATACCGTCGAGGTCCAGGGCAACAAGATGGACTCCGAGGAGGTGATCTCACGCAAGCCTGACGACGCCGAGCCTTTCTCGGCCCTGGCATTCAAGATCATGTCCGACCCCTTCGTCGGTACGCTCACCTTCTTCCGTGTTTACTCGGGGACTTTGTCCTCCGGCTCTTACGTGCTCAATTCGGTAAAAGACAGGAAGGAGCGCATCGGCCGTATTCTCCTCATGCATGCCAACAAGCGTGAGGATATCAGCGAGGTGCGGGCTGGGGATATTGCGGCGGCGGTTGGCTTGAAGTACACCACCACCGGCGATACCCTGTGTGATCCCAACAAGCCCGTGGTCCTGGAGCGGATGGTTTTTCCGGATCCGGTGATTCACATCGCCATTGAGCCGAAGACCAAGGCCGACCAGGAGAAGATGAGCCTTGCCCTCGGTCGCCTTGCGCAGGAGGATCCTTCGTTCAAGGTTGAGGTTGATCACGAGACCAACCAGACCATCATCTCTGGCATGGGCGAGCTGCACCTGGAGATTCTCGTCGACCGTATGCAGCGGGAGTTCAAGGTGGATGCCAATGTTGGCAAGCCCCAGGTTGCCTACCGCGAGACCTTGACGCGCACGGTCGAAAGCGAAGGGCGTTTCGTGCGGCAGAGCGGTGGACGCGGGCAGTTTGGTCACGTCTGGTTGCGTCTGGAACCGAACGAGCCGGGTGCCGGTTTTGAGTTTATCGACGAAATTCGCGGTGGTGTCGTCCCGCGTGAGTATGTCCCGGCGGTACAGAAGGGGATTGAGGAGGCGATGCGCAGCGGTATCCTGGCCGGGTATCCGGTCGTCGATATCCGTGTTGCCATCTACGATGGTTCGTACCACGAGGTGGACTCCTCGGAGATGGCCTTCAAGGTCGCGGGTTCCATGGGATTCAAGGCGGGCTGCGAGCGGGCGAGGCCGGTGTTGCTGGAGCCGGTGATGGCGGTCGAGGTCGAGATGCCCGAGGAGTACATGGGCGATATCATCGGCGACCTCAATTCGCGGCGCGGGCAGATTCAAGGAATGGAGGCCCTGGGCTCCTCGCAGATCGTTCGGGCCATGGTGCCGCTGGCGGGGATGTTCGGCTATGCGACGGATATTCGCTCGATGACACAAGGGCGTGCGACTTACACGATGCAGTTTGATCACTATGAGCAGGTGCCGGAAAGCGTCGCGCAGGAGATCATCGCGAAGGTGAAGGGATGATGAGGCAGGCGTGGTCGGTTGGGCCCCTGGAGGCGGGGGTTTGGCACGGCTGCGGTGGGTGGTTGTAGCCGCGACCAGCTGGGAGATGGGTTGGCGATGCGCCGGTCTGGTTCAAGGGGGCGGGCGTGTCGGGGTGGTGGCAAGGATGGGTAATCGTTCGGTTGGTCCACGGCGGGATGCCACAAGGCCAAACCGTGGGGCGGCCAGGCGGAGTGAATTTGGATGGAAAACCAGAAGATCCGTATTCGGTTGAAGGCGTTCGATCATCGTATTCTCGACCAGTCCACGGGCGAGATCGTGCAGACGGCGCGCCGTACCGGGGCTGAAATTCGTGGGCCGATTCCGCTGCCCACCAAGATCAATCGTTACACGGTGCTGCGCTCGCCGCACGTCGACAAGAAGTCGCGTGAGCAGTTCGAGATTCGCACTCATAAACGGTTGATCGATATCGTCAATCCAACGCCACAGACGGTGGATGCCCTGATGAAGCTTGACTTGGCCGCCGGCGTGAACGTGGAGATCAAGCTTTGAGGTAGCGGCGTGGCCTAAGTCGGGTCGCGGGTCATGCGGAACGAAAGAGGGATTTGAAGGAAGGGTTGGCGGATGCGTGCAGGACTGATCGGCCGAAAATTGGGGATGACCCAGACGTTTTCCGAACAGGGTGAGCGTTTGCCCGTGACGGTGATGCAGCTGGGGCCTTGCCCCGTTGTGGCGAAAAAGAGCCAGGATGCGGATGGCTACAACGCCGTCCAGCTCGGCTTTGAAGAGAAAAAGCCCAGTCGGGTGAGCAAGCCCGAACGCGGTTACTTTGCCAAGGTGAACGTGCCGCCCCAGCGGCTTTTGAGGGAGTTCCGGGTGGATGACCCGAGCCAGTACGAAGTCGGGAAGAGCCTCACTGTTGAACAGTTTGTTGTCGGGCAGCTGGTTGATGTCACCGGGCGCAGCATCGGCAAGGGGTTCGCCGGGGTGATGAAGCGTTGGGGTTTCAAGGGTGGCAAAGCCTCGCACGGTGCGCATAAGGTGCATCGTTCGCCCGGTTCGATTGGTCAGCGCCAGACGCCTGGCCGCGTCATGCCCGGCAAAAAAATGGCCGGCCATATGGGCGACCGGACGGTGACCGTGCAGAGCTTGCGGGTGACGGCGGTGGATGCGGAGAAGAGTCTGCTGGTCGTCCATGGCAGCGTGCCCGGTGCGAAGGGGTCGGTCGTTTCGGTCCGGGATGCCACCAAGCACGGCGACAAGAGCTAAGGGGTCCCGCCATGATCGAACATCCGCTTAAAGATGCGAATAACCAGGAGTTGCGTCAGGTCTCCCTGCCCGATGAAACTTTCGGCCGGCCGGTGCGTGCCGACCTGCTGGCGCGCGCCGTGCAGTACCAGTTGGCCAAGCGGCGCGCCGGGTGTGCCTCGACCAAAACCCGCTCGGATGTCCGCGGTGGTGGCAAGAAGCCTTACCGTCAGAAGGGGACGGGTAACGCCCGGCAGGGTACGATCCGTGCCCCGCAGTGGCGGACTGGTGGTGTCGTTTTCGGTCCACATCCGCACAGCCACGCGACCAAATTGCCCAAGCAGGTGCGGCGGTTGGCCTTGCAGACGGCTCTTTCGGCCAAACGCGAGGATGGCGATCTGATCCTGATCGACAAATTGGAGCTGACCGAAATCAGGACCAAGTCGATGCGTGCCGTTCTTGGCAACCTGGGGGCTGAGCGTTCGGCCCTGATTGTCATCCCGGTGGAGGATCACAATCTCCAGCTTTCGGCGCGGAACCTGCCGGGGATCTCGGTGATTCGGGTGGAGGGGGTCAACGTCTACGACCTGCTGCGGCACGAAAAGGTGATCATCACCGAGGCCGCGCTGGGTAAGCTCGAGGAGAGGCTGGCATGAGTGACGCGTTGACCCTGTTCGAGGTGCTGCGCGCCCCGGTGGTGACCGAGAAGTCGACCATGGTCATGGCCAAGGGCAATCAGGTTGTGTTCAAGGTGGCTGCCTGGGCGAACAAACCGCAGATCAAGGCTGCCGTGGAGGCGATGTTCAAGGTGAAGGTCCTTGGTGTCCAGACCTCCAACATGGGCGGCAAGGAGAAGCGCTTCGGCAAGACTGTCGGCCGCCGGAACGATTGGAAGAAGGCTGTTGTTCGTCTCGCCGAGGGGCAGTCGATCGACTTCTTCGAGAAAGGGTAACCCGAATTCGGGAGGCCACGTATGGCACTCAGGAGTTATAAACCCACATCCCCCGGCCGGCGGCAGCTGATCACCGTCGACTACTCCGGGCTGTCAAGGGAAGGACCGGAAAAGAGCCTCCTGCGCCCTTTGTCTTCCCGCGGCGGACGGAACAATTATGGTCGCATGACCGTGCGTCATCAGGGCGGTGGTCACAAGCGGCGCTACCGGATCATCGACTTCAAGCGCGACAAGCATGGCGTTCCGGCCAAGGTGACGCGCATCGAGTACGATCCGAATCGGACGGCCTTCATCGCCCTGCTTACCTACGCCGATGGCGAGAAGCGTTACATCCTTGCCCCGCAGAAGCTTGAGGTTGGTGAGGTGGTGGTGTCGGATGTCAAGCCGGGGGCGGTCGATGTCAAACCCGGTAACGCCATGCCGCTGCGGGTCATGCCGATTGGGACGATTTTGCATAACGTGGAGATGAAACCGGCGAAGGGTGGTCAGCTTGCCCGGTCGGCCGGCAGCTCGGTGCAGATGATGGGCAAGGAGGGAAAGTACGCTCAGCTGAAGCTCCCTTCGGGCGAGATGCGCATGGTCCTCCTTGATTGCATGGCGACGGTGGGTATGGTTTCCAACGCCGATCATGCCAACATCAAGATCGGCAAGGCGGGTCGCAAGCGTTGGATGGGGGTGCGGCCCTCGGTGCGCGGCGTCGCCATGAACCCGGTTGATCATCCGCACGGTGGTGGTGAGGGTAAGAGTTCCGGTGGGCGTCATCCGGTGAGCCCGTGGGGCGTGCCGACCAAGGGCAAGAAGACGCGGAAGAAGGGTAGGCCGTCCGACCGCATGATCATGCGGCGCCGGTGATTGTCGAAAATCGTGCAAGGTAAGAGGTGAGCTGTGGGTCGGTCAATCAAGAAAGGTCCCTTCTTCGACGCCTTCCTTCTGCGGAAAGTAGAGAAGCTGCGCAGCGATGGGCGTAAGGAGTTGATCAAGACCTGGTCGCGGCGCTCGACCATCATACCGGAGTTTGTCGGGTTCACCTTTGGCGTCCACAACGGTCGGAAGTTTGTTCCCGTCCTGGTGACGGAGAACATGGTGGGGCACAAGCTTGGGGAGTTTTCTCCGACGCGGACCTACCACGGCCACGGTGGCGAGAAGGCCGCCCGCCGCTGAAGAGGCTGTTTGAAAACACCGGGTTGTGCCGCCCCGGTGGGGAAAGAGCGGCGCGTGGGTGCGCAGTGTATCGTGTTGTACGTGAGCAATCGAGCACCGATCCGATGAAGCCGTGGCAAGCGGGGCGGTGTTTTCGAAACAGCCTCCAAGACGAGGACGAGAGAGCATGGGAAGCGAAGCCATAGCACAGGCCCGATATGTCCAGGTCTCCCCGACGAAGGCGCGTCTGGTTGTTGACCAGATCCGCGGTCTCGGCGTGGATAAGGCGCTCGAGTTGTTGGCCTTCTCCAAGAAGCGTGTTGCCCGGACGGTCAAAACGACCCTTGGTTCCGCCATCGCCAATGCCGAGAGCAATCTGGGGATGGATGTGGACACGCTGTATATTCTGCGCGCTTTCGTGGACGAAGGTGCCAAGATGAAGCGGTTCCGGCCGCGCGCCCGGGGTCGGGCGTGCCGGATCCTGAAGCGGACTTCCCACATCACCATCGCCGTGGGATCCAAAGAGTGACTAAGGCGCGACGCTGGACGAGAGAGGACGATTAAATGGGGCAAAAGGTACATCCGACCGGGTTCAGGCTTGGCAATACCAAAACCTGGGATACCCGCTGGTATGCGGATAAAGAGTACGCCGCGCTGCTCATTGAGGACGTCAAGCTGCGGGCTTGGTTGAAGAAGCGGCTGGAACATGCGAGCGTCTCCAAGATCGTGATCGAGCGGCCGGCCAAGAAGGCGCGCATCAATATCCACTCGGCCCGTCCCGGCATCATCATCGGGAAGAAGGGAACCGACATCGAGAAGCTGAAAGAGGACATCCGCCGGGTTGCAAGTACCGATGTTCAGCTGAACATCGTCGAAGTGCGCAAGCCCGAAATGGATGCCCAGTTGATCGCCGAGAGCGTCGCCCAACAGCTGGTTCGGCGCGTGGCTTTCCGGCGCGGCATGAAGCGGGCGGTCACTTCCGCCATGCGCCTGGGTGCTCAAGGGATCCGCATCAACTGTTCCGGTCGGCTTGGCGGCGGCGAAATTGCCCGCACCGAGTGGTATCGCGAGGGGCGTGTTCCCCTGCACACCCTGCGCGCGGATATCGATTTCGGCTTCTCCGAGGCCTTGACCACCTACGGTATCATTGGGGTCAAGGTGTGGGTGTTCAAAGGCGAGATCATCGATAAAGACCAGAAATCGTAGTCGAGGGCCGGACCCATGTTGCTGCAACCCAAAAAAAGAAAATACCGCAAGGCCTTCAAGGGCCGGATTCACGGTCTGGCCTATCGCGGCGGGGAGTTGTCGTTCGGCCAGTTCGGGCTGAAGGCGATGACTGCCGGGCGCATCACTGCCCGTCAGATCGAGGCCGGGCGCCGCGCCATGACGCGCAAGATCAAACGCGGCGGTCGCATCTGGATCCGCATCTTCCCCGACATCCCGGTTTCCAAGAAGCCCCCGGAGGTGCGGCAGGGCAAGGGTAAGGGCAACCCGGAGTTCTGGATTGCCCGGGTGCGTGCCGGCCGCGTTCTGTACGAAATGGAGGGGGTGACCGAGGAGCTGGCGCGTGAGGCGATGGGGCTTGCCGGTGCCAAGCTTGCCATCCCGACCAAGTTTGTCATGCGCGGAGGTGTGTGATGTCGACGGCGGCGGAACTGCGGGAGATGTCGGACGCGGCCCTGACGGACAAGCTCCGCGAGCTCGGGCAGGAGTCGTTCAACCTTCGTTTCCAGAAGGCGACCATGCGGCTTGAGAAGACCTCGCGCATTGGCCAGGTTCGGAAAGAGATCGCCCGCATCAAGACTGTCCTTGGTGCCCGGGCCCGCAAGGGACAGGAGTCTTAAGCCATGGCCAGACGGGTGATGTTGGGAACGGTGGTCAGCGATAAAATGCAACAGACGGTGGTGGTTCGGGTGGAACGCAAGATTCGCCACCCGCTCTACGGGAAGATCGTTCGCCGCAACAAGAAGTACCACGCCCACGATGCTGACGAAAGCTGCAAGGTTGGCGACGTGGTGCGGATCGAGGAGTGTCGTCCGATCAGCAAGACCAAATGCTGGCGGGTGGTTGAGCGGGTCGCGAGTGCGGTGGTCATGGCCGACGATGTGGCAGGTGCCCAATGATTCAAGTACAAACTGTCATGGATGTGGCTGATAACTCGGGAGCCAAAAAGGTGCAGTGCATCAAGGTTCTCGGTGGTTCGAAACGCCGCTACGCGCGCATCGGCGATGTCATTGTCGTCTCGATCAAGTCGGCAATGCCGCGCGGCAAGGTTCAAAAAGGCGAGGTAGCGCGGGCGGTGGTTGTGCGCACGCGCAAGGAGCTGGGACGCCCGGACGGGTCCTACATCCGGTTCGACACCAATGCCGCCGTGTTGATCAATGCCCAGGGCGAGCCGATTGGCACCCGCATCTTCGGGCCGGTGACTCGCGAACTGCGCAGCCGCAATTTCATGAAGATCGTCTCTTTGGCCCCAGAAGTGTTGTAGGTGCAGACCATGAAGAAAGGGCATTTCCGGACCAACCTGAAGAAGGGTGATCAGGTGGTCGTCATCGCCGGGAAAGAGAGAGGTAAACGCGGGGAGATTCTGAGGATTCTTCCCGAGTCGAGCGCCGTCCTGGTGGCCAAGCTGAACATGATCAAACGCCATACCAAGCCGAGCGCGGGCAACGAGGGCGGGATTGTGGAGAAGGAGGCCCCCGTTCACATCTCGAATGTCATGATCGTCGACCCCGATACCGGCAAGGGGGTGCGCATCGGCAAGAAGTTCCTGGAAGATGGCCGGAAGGTGCGCGCCGTCTGTGGTTCCGGGGACGTGCTTGACAATTGACAGGGGATGAGGAACCGGAAATGTCCAGGCTGAAAGAGATGTATACCGCGGAGATCATCCCGGCCTTGATGCAGGAGTTCAAGTACACCAACGTCATGCAGGTGCCGCGTCTGGAGAAGATTGTCCTGAATATGGGGGTCGGGCAGGCGGTGGTGGACAAGAGCCACCTGCAGGGGGCCCTTGAGGAGATGACCGCCATCGCTGGTCAGAAGGCGGTAGCGACCAAGGCGAAGAAGTCGATTGCCGGTTTCAAGATCCGTGACGGGATGCCGATCGGTTGTCGCGTGACCTTGCGTCGGGATCGGATGTATGAGTTCCTCGACCGGTTGATCAATGCCGCCCTGCCGCGCGTGCGTGACTTCCAGGGGGTGCCCGGCAACTCCTTCGATGGTCGTGGCAACTACGCCCTTGGCGTCAAGGAGCAGATCATCTTTCCGGAGATCAACTACGACAAGGTTGATGCCGTCCGCGGGATGGATATCGTCATCGTCACCAGTGCCAGGACCGATCAGGAAGCGAAGGCCCTGCTGCGTGGTTTCAAAATGCCCTTCAGGAACTGAAAAACAGTCAGGGAAACGGGTTCATGGCAAAGAAATCGTTAATCGCGAAAGCGAAGCGCAAACCGAAGTTTCGGGTGCGGGCGTACAACAGGTGCCAGCGTTGCTCGCGGCCGCGGGGGTATCTGCGCAAGTTTACGTTGTGTCGGATCTGCGTGCGGCAGTTGGCGCTGCGTGGCGAGATTCCTGGCATCATCAAGGCTTCCTGGTAGAACGTTTGAGAGGTTTTTGGAGCCGTTGCAATGGGCATGACCGATCCAATCAGCGACATGTTGACCCGCATCCGCAACGCCCAGGCCATCCGTCGTGGCGTGGTCGAGATTCCCTACTCCACGATCAAGGAGCACATCTGTGCGATCCTGGTTACGGAAGGGTATGTGGCTGGCGTCGAAAAGTGCGATGGGGCCGATGGCTGGCCCGCCTTGCGCGTCAAGTTGAAGTATCACAATGGCCGGCCGGTCATCGAGAAGATCCGCCGCTGTTCGCGGCCCGGGCGGCGTCTCTACTGTGGCAAGGGGGAGGTCCCGCGCATCAATCGCGGATTGGGGATCGCCATCCTTTCCACGAGCAAGGGGGTCCTCTCGACGCGCCAGGCGCGTGAGATGGGCGTCGGCGGCGAACTGATCTGCACCGTATTCTGATCCTGGCGGGAAACGACGATGTCGAGAGTAGGCAAAAAACCCATCCCCGTTCCATCCGGGGTTGATGTCAAGGTGGAACAGCAAACGGTGTCGGTCAAAGGGAAGCGCGGAAGCCTTACTCGGACCTTTCATCCGGACGTAGAGGTTCACCTTGAGGGTGGCACCCTTCACGTCACCCCGCGCAAGAATGATCGTGCCGCTCGCGCCCTTTGGGGGTTGACCCGGAGTTTGCTCAATAATATGGTACGCGGCGTCTCTGAGGGTTTTACGCGGCAAATGGAGATCGTCGGGGTCGGCTACCGCGCTGCCGTGGCTGGGCGGGTGCTCAAGCTGACTCTGGGTTATTCCCACCCCATCGACTATAACCTCCCCGACGGGATCAACGCCGAAGTGGAGAAGAATACCATGCTTACCCTGACCGGTGCGGATCGGGAGAGGCTTGGTCAAACCTGTGCTGAAATCCGGCAATATCGTCCGCCCGAGCCCTACAAGGGCAAGGGGGTCCGCTACGTGGAGGAGACGGTGTTGCGTAAAGAAGGCAAGAAGAAGTAAGAGAGGAACGGTCCATGGCAAAGGATCGGCAGAGATCAAGACAAACCCGCTCGCGGCGGGTACGCTACAAGATCCGGCAGGTCGCCGGCGGGCGGTTGCGCCTGTCGGTGTTTCGGAGCACCAAACAGATCTACGCCCAGATCATCGACGACAGCAAAGGGGAGACGCTTGTGTCCGCCTCCACCTTGGAGCGCGAGGTGCGGGAGCAGGTCAAGTACGGGGGCAATATCGCAGCCGCCGCCCATGTCGGCGCTCGTTTGGCCGCCAAGGCCAAGGAGGCCAACATCACGCGGGTGGTCTTCGATCGGGGTGGATTTCTCTACCATGGTCGGACCAAGGCCCTGGCGGATGCGGCCCGGGAGGGCGGGTTGGAGTTCTAGTTGGGCTTCCCGCGCGGTTTGGGTCGCGGAAGGACTCAAAAGGGTGCGAAGGGCTGGGTTCGTGGTCTCCGTGCGTCGGTCGTGCGGGGTCAGGGGTGGTGAGCCGGATTTGAAGAGGTGAGTGGTGTCATGACGAGTGCGCGCCGGAACGCGGAAAGCTGGCAGAACGAGGAGTTGATTGAGAAGCTGGTCGTCATCAAGAGGACGGCGAAGGTCGTCAAGGGCGGCAGCCGTTTCAACTTCTCCGCCATCGTGGTGGTCGGGAACGGCCGGGGTATGGTCGGGTACGGCCTGGGCAAGGCCAAGGAGGTCCCCGAGAGCATCCGCAAGGCGACCGAACAGGCCAAGAAGTCGATGGTGAGCATCCCCATTCGCGACGGCCGGACCTTGCACCACGAAATGGTCGGACGGTTTGGGTCCGGGGCGGTCGTGCTGCGGCCGGCGGCCGATGGGACCGGCATCATCGCTGGTGGTTCCATGCGACCGATTTTTGAGGCGCTGGGGATTCGTGACATCCTGGCAAAGTCAACCGGAACCTCCAACCCTCACAACTTGATCAAGGCTACCTTCAAAGCTCTCGCTGACATTCGGGCGCCGGAAGAGGTGGCGGCCAAGCGTGGTATGACCCTCAAGCAGGTATGGTCCTGATCGGCGTGAGGGGTGGGGTATTGCCCGGGGGTTCGGGAGATTGGTGTTTGCGCACCAGATGGTAAAGTGGGTTGTTTGGTGCGGTGGCTTGTGGGAATCTGGGGTATAGGCAATGTCTAAGACCTTAAAAATAAAGCTTGTGCGCTCGCATATCGGGCGCCCCGAGAAACACCGTCGGATCCTGAAAAGCCTGGGGATGACCCGCATGCATCGGGTGCGCGAGCTTCCGGATAACCCCTCGGTGCGCGGCATGATTTTTTTGGTCAGCCACATGGTGCAGATCGTCGACTGAAGGGTTGTGCGATGAAATTGAACGAATTGCCGGGGATTCCGGGTAATGACCAGAAGGCCAAGCGCAGAGGGCGCGGCCCCGGCAGTGGGCTCGGCAAGACCGGCGGCCGTGGTGTCAAGGGACAGAAGGCGCGTTCCGGTGGCTATCACAAGGTCGGGTTTGAGGGTGGTCAGATGCCGTTGCAAAGGCGCCTGCCGAAGCGCGGCTTCAAGAACCCGTTCCGCAAGGAGTACAACGTCCTGAACTTGGACGACCTTGGCATTTTTGCCGCCAACACCGAGGTGACCGCCCTCCTCCTGCGCGAGAAGGGGCTGTGCAAGCGCGCTTTGGATGGCATCAAACTGCTCGGGGACGGTACGCTGGAGAAGCCTTTGAAGATTCACGTGGACAGGGCCTCGCGCACGGCGCTGGAAAAAGTTGCGGCCGCGGGTGGGGAGGTGATCCTGCCGCCGGTGCCTGCCGCGGATGCCGAGACCTCTGCGACGCCGGCCGAGTAATCCATGACCCTTGCCACCCAGCAATCGCCCCTGGCCGGATTCGGCAACCTCGGCAAGATCCCGGAGCTGCGCAAGCGGCTTTTGTTCACCTTGGGGATGCTGATCGTCTACCGCATCGGTGCGCACGTGCCGATTCCCGGGATCGATCCGGCTGCCCTTGCCGCCTTTTTTGCCCAGCAGCAGGGGACACTGCTCGGCATGTTCAACATGTTTTCGGGCGGTGCGCTTTCGCGATTGACGGTTTTTGCCCTGGGGATCATGCCCTACATCTCCTCCTCGATCATCCTGCAGCTGATGACGACCGTCGTGCCGAAGCTGGAATCCCTCAAAAAAGAGGGGGAGTCCGGACGCCGCAAGATCAACCAGTACACCCGCTACGGGACTGTTTTGCTCTCCCTGTTTCAGGGTTTTGGTATCGCCTATGGCATGGAGAGCATGCAGGCGGGGGGCATGAGCGTGGTGATTCAGCCTGGCTGGCATTTCCGCCTGATCACCGTGATCACCCTCACCGCCGGGACGGCCTTCATCATGTGGGTCGGTGAGCAGATCACCAATCGCGGTATCGGCAATGGCATCTCGCTGATCATTTTTGCCGGGATCGTTGCCAATCTCCCGGTTGCCATGGCCAACACCCTGCAGCTGACGCGTACCGGCGACCTGCAGCCCCTGTTTGTCCTGTTCCTGGTGATCATGTCCGTCCTGGTGACGAGCTTCATTATCTTCATGGAACGGGCACAACGACGCATCTCGATTCAGTACGCCAAACGTCAGGTAAGCAGTCGGCGGATGGTCGGTGGGGAGCAGACGCACCTGCCGCTCAAAATCAATACCGCCGGCGTCATTCCACCCATCTTTGCGAGCGCCATCATTCTGTTTCCGGTGACCATCGCCAACTTTGCCCCCTGGGATTGGCTCAAGTCGCTCTCGGCCTCCCTTTCGCCCGGGCACCTGATGCATATGGTCCTCTATTCGGCGGCGATCGTCTTTTTCTGCTTCTTCTACACCGCCATTGTTTTCAACCCGGAGGAGACGGCGGATAACCTCCGCAAGTACGGCGGTTTCATCCCAGGGATCCGACCCGGGCAACGGACGGCGGAATATTTTGACAAGATTCTCACCCGCTTGACGCTGATCGGCGCGGTGTACGTGGTCGCGGTCTGCCTGTTGCCAGAGATCCTGATTGCCAACTATAATGTCCCGTTCTACTTTGGTGGGACTTCCATGCTGATCGTGGTCGGTGTCACCATGGATACCGTGGCGCAAATCCAGTCCTTCCTGATCAGCCGCCAGTACGAGGGCCTGATGAAAAAGGCGAAAATCAAGGGGAGACGCTAGGTCGGATTTGAAATGGGGGGCTCACCCAAGCCCGGGTCCCGGAAGGGGACTGAATCGACCTGGGGGTGGAAAGGGCAGGGGGGGTGTCGCGGTTGGGCAATCAGTTCGAAGGGCCCTCCTTGCGCTTTTAGGATAATTCGGAAAGTTTGCCCGAGGGCCGCCGGGATGTAGGCACCTTCGCTTTCGGGCAGTGATTGCAGGAGTGGTGGCATGAAGATCCGCGCGTCGGTCAAGGTTATGTGCAAGGATTGCAAGGTAATCCGCAGGAAGGGCGTGGTGCGGGTTATCTGTAGCAAGCATCCGAAACACAAGCAGAAACAAGGCTGATTGAATCAGGTTGACCGGACCTGAGGTTTGAATGCGGGGGTTTCCCGCTTGAGAGGATGGTTCACCGGAGGTTGCGAAGTGGCCCGAATTGCTGGAGTCAACATTCCCGTCAACAAGCGGATCGAGGTCGCCCTGACCTACATTTATGGTATCGGGCGGCACCTGTCGCGGCAGATTCTCGACGAGGCCGGCATCTCGCCCGATATGAGGGTTCACCAGCTCTCCGACGGCGAAGTCGCCAAGTTGCGCGCCGTCATCGATAGCAAACACGCCGTCGAGGGTGACCTGCGTCGGCAAGTGGCCATGAATACTAAACGGTTGATGGACCTCGGAACCTACCGTGGATTGCGCCATCGCCGGGGCCTGCCCGTGCGCGGCCAGCGCACCCACACCAACGCCCGCACCCGCAAGGGCCCCCGTAAACCGATCGCCGGGAAGAAAGGAGCCTGACCATGAATAATAAGGTCCAGAAAGGTGCGCGCGTCCGGCGTCGTGAACGGAAAAATGTTGCCAGCGGGATCGTCCACATCCAGTCCACCTTCAACAATACCTTGATTACCATCACCGACCCCTCTGGCAACGTCCTTGCCTGGGGATCGGCTGGCGCTCAAGGGTTTAAAGGATCGCGCAAATCCACGCCGTTCGCTGCGCAAATGGCCGCCGAGGCCGCGGGGAAAAAAGCCATGGAGCATGGCATGCGCAACCTTGAGGTCCGGCTTAAGGGACCGGGTTCCGGTCGGGAGTCGGCCCTGCGCGCCTTGGCCGCCATCGGTTTTAACATCGGTACCGTGCAGGATGTGACCCCGATTCCACACAACGGTTGCCGGCCGCCGAAACGTCGGCGCGTTTGAAGGTGGTGCGCAACGACCTCGCGCCTCCTCCTGTTTCGCAGGAGGCTGGCTCGGCGCCCCGATTCACCAGGCCCCGCGGGTTGAACGATCGGTCGTCTCTTGAACAAAGCCGCGGCTCGCGCGCAGCCCCGCGGACAACCCCTGAACAGGCACTCACTTGGGGAGTATGACGGACACATGGCTCGTTATCTTGGATCCAAATGCCGAATCTGCCGGCGAGAAGCCACCAAGCTCTTCCTGAAAGGGGAAAAGTGCTTCTCCGACAAGTGCGCCATCGAGCGCCGCGCCTACATCCCCGGCCAGCACGGTCAGCGGCGACGCAAAATCTCCGACTACGGCGTCCACCTGCGCGAAAAGCAGAAAATCAAACGCACCTACGGCCTCCTGGAACGCCAGTTCCACAACCTGTTCAAAAAGGCCGAAAACATGCGTGGCGTCACCGGCAGCAACCTGCTCTCCCTCCTGGAACGCCGCCTGGACAACGTCGTTTTTCGACTTGGCTTCTCGGTTTCCCGCAGCGAGGCCAGACAGATCGTGCGCCACCGGCAGGTGTTGGTCAACGATCGGAAGGTCGATATCCCCTCCCTGCTCATCAAACCGGGGGATAAAATTACCATCGACCCCAAGTGCCAAGAACACCTGCGCATCAAGGCGGCGGTGGAAAAAGCCTCCTCTCGGGGCATACCCTCCTGGCTGGATTTGGATCCGGCCAAGCTGTCCGGTGTGTTTCGGTCCGTTCCCGATCGCAGCGATCTCCCTGCTGATATCAACGAAAACTTGATCGTTGAGTTGTATTCCAAATAATTGACACGGGCTCAGGGGAGCTTAGATGCATAGGAATTGGACAGAACTCATAAAACCCCGGACCATCGAACTCGTCAGCGACGGCGACATCAGCCGGCGCGCGACGCTCGTTGCCGAACCACTGGAACGCGGGTTTGGAACAACGCTGGGCAATGCCCTGCGGCGTGTTCTGCTCTCCTCGCTGCAAGGGGCAGCGGTGACCACGGTCCGCATCGAGGGTGTGCTGCATGAATTTTCGAGCATTTCCGGCGTCCTGGAGGACGTGACGGAAATTATCCTCAATATCAAAGGTCTGGCGATCAAGATGCAGGGCAGCGGCCCGAAGACCATGTACCTCAAGGCCGAAGGCGAGGGGGTGGTCGGCGCGGCCAGGATCCAGTGCGGGGCCGATATCGTCATCCTGAACCCGGACCACCACATCGCCACCCTGAACAAAAGCGGCAAGCTTGATATCGAGATGACCGTCAGTGCCGGCAAGGGATATGTGCGCGCGGCACAGGGGCGGGAGGACGAACCAACCTCAATCGGCGAAATCCCCGTCGACGCAAGTTTCAACCCGGTCAAGCGTGTGGCCTATCGTGTCGAAAATGCCCGCGTTGGGCACCAGACCGATCACGACCGGCTGATCATGGAGATCGAAACCAATGGCGTTGTCTCGCCCGAGGATGCCTTGGCGCTCGCCGCGAAAATTCTCCAAAACCAACTGAACCCCTTTATCAATTTTGAAGAGGTCCCGGTCAAGGAATCGAAGGAGGAAGAGAAGGGACCGCGTTGGAACCCCAACCTCTTCCGCAAGGTCGACGAACTCGAACTCTCGGTGCGTTCGGCCAACTGCCTGAAAAACGACGACATCGTCTACATCGGCGATCTCGTGCAGAAGACCGAGGCGGAAATGTTGAAAACCCCAAATTTCGGTCGCAAGTCGCTGAACGAAATCAAGGAGGTCCTCGAAGAGATGGACCTCCACCTGGGGATGACCCTGGAAAACTGGCCGCCCGAGAATATCGAAGAACTCTCCCGGCAGTTCGAGGAAGACAACTTCTAGTTGGATTGGAACCATGAGACATCGCAAGGGTGTGCGCAAGCTGAATCGTGACTCTGGGCATCGCAGCGCCCTGATCGCCAACATGTTGGGCAGCCTTTTTTTGCACGAGCGGATTGAGACCACTGATGCCCGGGCCAAGGTGCTCAAGCGTTACGCCGATCGCATGATCACCTTGGGCAAGCGCGGTGATTTGCATGCCCGGCGCTTGGCGCTGCGCGTGATTCGCAATCAGGAGGTGGTGCACAAGCTCTTCTCCGACCTCGCCGAACGCAATCGCAATCGGCCGGGGGGGTATACTCGGGTTCTTAAGACCCGGTTTCGTTACGGGGATTGTGCATCCATGTCCTTGATCGAGCTGGTTGAACGCACCGCTGTGGTGGTGGCCGATGCCGGCAAGGTGGCCGAGGCGGCGAAGTGATTGTCCGACCAGCCCAACCGGCCCAGCGTTGAAGGGTTGGTGGCGTGGGAGGTCAGTGAGGGGGGGTGGTGTCGCGGCTCCCCTTGCTTTCGCCGGGTCGGGGTTGGGAAAAGGGGCGGGGTAGCGGACAGCCCGCAGCGTGGTGTATCAAGAGAGGGTGGGGGGGTGCTCCCGCCCTCTCTTTTTTTTGGGGTGCGGGCGCGGAAGGTGCGTTGCGAGGGTGCGCGCCAAGGTTGGGGAGGGGAGGGGTGGGGGATGGTTGGACAGCCGCCGGTGGTCCTGTTGACTGATTTTGGTAGTACCGACCCTTATGTCGGTCAGATCAAGGGCATTTTGCATCGGCACTGTCCGGGGGCGCGCTGCATCGACCTCTACCATGATATTCCCCCTTTTTCCATTCATGTCGGGGCGTGGATGATTGGCCGCACCATGCGTTACATGCCCTATCCAGCGATTTGGCTGTGTATTGTCGATCCTGGTGTTGGCGGACGGCGGCGGATTCTCGTCATCCAGTCCGGGGGGATGATCGGTGTCGGTCCAGACAATGGTCTGTTGGAACCGATGTTGCAACGCGAGGATGCCCTGGTTTATGCCCTGGATCTGGCGAGCTTTTCCGAAGCGAGCGCCACCTTTCAGGGGCGAGACATCATGGCGCCGGTGGTCGGGCGTCTGCTCAATGGTCAGGAGCCGCGGCAGTTGGGTCTTTTGGTGCGTGATCCGGTTCGTCTGGCGGGTCGGGATTGGGAGCAGACAGCGCAGAACCAATGGGAGGCGCGCGTCATGCTGGTCGATCGTTTCGGCAACCTGGTGACGGCCCTGCCCGCCGGTGAGGTTGTCGGCAAGCCGGTGCTTGGCTGGTTGGGCAACGAGCCTTGCGGGTCGTTGGTGGCGACCTTTGCCGATTTGCGGTTGGGGGAGGTGGGGTTGGTGGCGGGTGGTTTCGGCACCATTGAGGTGGTGATCAATCAGGGCAATGCCGCGGCGCGTTTTCAGGCAGGCATCGGCGCCCGGGTGGTTTTGCGGCTGAGTGTTGGTTAGCGGCCGTTTTTTTTATCCCCGCTGTAACCCGGCACTTGACCGTGTCTGACAAACCCGCTACCCTCTCCGGCCTTAGGTGCCGTGCGCGGGTGGGGATTGTTTCTGATCTGTTCCCCGGTAGCTCAGTTGGCAGAGCAAGTGGCTGTTAACCACTGGGTCGCTGGTTCGAGTCCGGCCCGGGGAGCCAAACCACCCCATCAGGCGTGGCCTGTTTGTTCGATGCACCCTCCGCAGATGTAGATTATCCAAATGCTTGCGCGCCATGGAATGTCATGGCTCGCCCTTGCAAGACAAAAAAAGACGGTATCATTGACGGTATCCCGCTTCCCGCACCTGGAGATACCGTCGATGCTGACCGACATCCTCGTTCGCAACGCGAAACCTTCGGAAAAGGCCTACAAAATCTCCGATGGGCGAGGGATGTATCTTCTTGTCACTCCCGCCGGCGGAAAGCTCTGGCGATTCGATTGTCGTTTCGACGGCAAGCGCAAAACGCTTGCCATGGGTGGGTATCCCGACGTCTCTTTGAAGCGCGCAAGAAAGAGGCTCGACGAGGCTCGTCAGCTTCTGGCCGAGGGCATCGACCCAACGCGAGGGCGCGGGGATGTTTTGGAAGCAGTGAGTCGCACCCTGGGTGCCGTCACCCGCGAGTGGTTCGCAAAGCAGGAGCCATCATGGGCCAGAGGGCATGCCGACAGGATCATCCAACGTCTGGAGCGTGACGTTCTTTCCTGGCTGGGGGATCGCCAGGTGGATACCGTCACGGCCCCGGAGGTCTTGACGGTACTCCGGCGCATCGAGGAGCGTGGGGCCGTTGAGACTGCTCATCGCGCGATGCAGAACGTTGGGCAAATTTTCCGCTACGCCATCGCCACCGGACGGGCTGAACGCAACCCAGCCGCCGATTTGAAAGGTGCTCTTTCGCCTATTGCGGAGGGACATCATCCGGCGCTGATTGATTCGCAGAGGGTAGGGGGGCTTTTGCGTGCCTTGGACGGATACCACGGGCACATCACAGTCAAACAGATTCTCTTGCTTCATCCTTACGTCTTCACGCGCCCTGGCGAGCTACGGATGGCGCGGTGGGAAGAGATGGATATAGAGGCCGCTCTCTGGACCATCCCCTCTACAAGAATGAAGACCAGATCCGATCACATGGTCCCGCTCTCGCGGCAAGCCCTGGCCATCCTTGGGGTGATGCGGTCATCAAGCAAGGGCGAGTTCGTTTTCCCCACCCCCCGCGATCAAGGGCGCCCCCTCTCGGACATGGCTACGTCGGTGGCGTACAAAGCGATGGGATTTTCGGGAATCCACACCCCACATGGCTGGCGAGCGACAGCCCGGACACTGCTCGACGAAGCCCTGGGATATCCCCCACACCTGATAGAGCATCAGCTGGCGCATGTCGTCCGCGATCCTCTCGGGCGGGCGTACAATCGCACGTCTCACCTCCCCGAACGTCGTCAAATGATGCAGGCGTGGGCGGACTACCTAGCAGCCTGTCGGATTTCCAATCCGCCGCCCCTGGTCTTCTGACGGCCAATATGGTATAATCTTGTTGATATTAAACATTATTTATCCTGATGAGGCCGTTATGAGCAAGAGGTTCATCGAGGTTGACCGGAAGACGCCGGTGCTGTTTCCGCCATCTGTGCAGGAGTTGCTTCCGGAAAACCATTTGGCCCGGTTTGTAGTGGAGATTCTGGAGCAGTTGGACCTGAGACGGTTTACGGAAGCGTATGCCGGGGTGGGGAAGGCCGCTCACCATCCCGAGGTTCTGCTTGGAATCTTGATTTACGGGTACGCCACTGGTGTTTACACCAGTCGCACCATTGAGCGGGCCTGCCAGGACTCTCTGGCTTTTCGCTTCATTGCCGCCAACACCCGTCCGGATCACGACACCATTGCCACCTTTCGCATACGGTTTGATGGCGAAATCAAGGACGTATTCACCCAGGTTCTGACCGTAGCCGCTCGCATGAAGTTGGTAAAGTTGGGAACCATCAGCCTGGGTGGCAGCAAGGTCAAGGCGCAGGAGCTGGCCGCTCTCCCGGCATGTTTGGGGAAAGCCCATACACTGTTGGGGGACAGCGGCTATTTCAGTGCGGACAATGTCAAGGCCTGCGCCGAAGCCCATGTAATTCCCCTGCCCCCGGTCGGGAAGGGCACTACCATAGTCTGGAAACGCTCCAAAACATGCCGGAACCCTTGCCAGCCGATGCGGATGTCGACCCACTGACCAGAATGAAGCAATTCCTGAAGACCAAGGAAGGGCGGAAGGAGTATGGACGGCGGAAATGCACAGTGGAACCCGTGTTCGGAATCATCAAACAGGCCATGGGATTCCGACAGTTTATGCGTCGAGGGTTGGACAGAGTGCGTAGCGAATGGCGATGGGTGAGCCTTGCCTGGAATATGCGCCGAA
>PEAJ01000306.1 GCA_002753495.1 Magnetococcales bacterium HA3dbin3
TTGAAGAAAACAACCTCGGTGAACATCCGCCATGCCATGCCGGTTCTGCAAACCGGCGCCGGGGTGGTCGGGATCTTCAAGGGGGCAGGCGACTGCCAGTAGGTCCAGATTCGCCAGCCAAAGCCGAAAACGAACGTCAGCAAGGCCAGGTATGCAAAGAGCGCCAACATCCGGGTTACTCCCTTCCCTGCGAGGATGATCACAGCCAAGCCGCAGTCTTAGAGGCTGTCTTAAAACGCCGCCTTGCTTGTCGCGGCTTCGTCAGACCGGTGCTCGATTGCTCATGTACGACACAGTACACTGCGCATCTGCCAAGCCGTTCTTCCTCGTCGAAGCAGCGCAATCCGACGTTTTCAGACAGCCTCTTTAAGGATCACGCGTGGAAAAGCTCAAGGGGGAGGCCGGTCACCGCGTGCGCGGCACAAAGGCCCGGCGTCGCCGGCAACCGACCCCCCGCCATTTCCAATCAGGCAACCGCGGCGGTGCCTGGGAACGTCAAACGCAACCGGTCGGCTTGGGCAAACCGGCGATCTTGCACGCCTGCTTGGCCGGACCACCCGGATAGAGGTCGTAGAGGTACTTGGTGTTGCCCTTGTCCTTGCCCAGCTTCTTGCCGATGGCCTTGGTGAGGATGCGGATCATGGGGGCGATTTTGTACTCCTCATAGTACTCGCGCAGGAAGCTGATCACCTCCCAGTGCGCCTCGCTCATGTCGACACTCTCCTGCTCGGCCATGTACTTGGCGATATCCTCGTTCCAATCCGCCAGGTTGGCGAGGTACCCTTCCTCGTCGGTTTCGTAGGTACGACCATTCAGTTCGAAGCTCGGCATCTTCGCATCTCCTCGGTGGCGTGGCTGAAATTGCCTGGTGTCACAACTTCTACAGAAATCAAATGGGGAGGATCGCACGGAACGACCTTGTTCCGCAACACAATTTTCGGCCACCCTCCCCCTCCCGGGATTTCGTCTATCGGAATATCATAATTTACTAACGTATGGCAAGGACCCGTGTATTGACTTGTTTGTTCTGGTCAAATCAAACAAAATGACGCGGCACGAGTCGCGGGCGGGGCTTAAGGGTGGGCGCGGGTTGAGGTCTCGACCCCGCCGCCTCGACCACCGACCAAAAACGTCGACCAGGAATTGACGGTGGAAAAACGGACAAGGAGAGCAACATGAAACCGAAGCATCACGTTTTCGTTTGCATGAACCAGCGTCCCGAGGGACATCCGCGCGGATCGTGCGGGGCGTTGGGAGCCGGAGCGGTACGCGAGGTTTTCGCCAACGAGCTGGAAAAACGCAACCTGGCCGAACAGATCCAGGTCACCGGCACCTTCTGCATGGGGCCCTGCGATCGCGGACCAACGGTGGTCGTCTATCCGGAAGGGGTATGGTACGGTGGCGTCAAGCCGCAGGATGTCGGGGAGATCTTCGATAAACACCTGCTCGGCGGCGAGCCGGTGAAGCGGCTGCGGCTTATGTAGGATGCCAGAGCCGGGGGGCAGGCTTAAGCCTCCCCCCGGACCCCCCAACCACTTTCAAAAAGGGGAAAACCCCAGACTTTTCCCCGAATCCCAACCGATACATGCAAACCCACACCACCGCCCCCCCCCCACCGGAAAACACCCGTTCCAGCTTCATCGCCGGAACCCTTTTCGGACTCGCCTACCTCGCCACCGGCATCCTCTCCAAGGCGATGCCCTTCTATTCGACCCTCTATCCCGTCATCCTCTGGCTGCCAGCCGGGGTGGCGCTGGCGGGGTTTCTTCTGCACGGATCGCGCATCGCCCCCGGGATGTTTATCGGGGCGCTGCTCATCAATCTCCACAACATCCCGGACCCCACCTGGTGGCATACCCCGGCTGGCCACCTGCTCCTGCCGCTCGCGGTTTCACTGGGCGGGGTGGTACAGGCCTGGCTGGGTGCCTGGCTCGTGCGCAAATTCGCCCGCCCGGAAACGTTGCTCCTGGATAGCGGTCAGACCCTGCGCCTCCTCGTGCTGGGTGGCCCGGTCGCCTGTCTGCTCAATGCCAGCATCGGCACCGCCGTCCTGGTCGGCAAGGGCATCGTGATCGCCGGCAACGCTGCCTTCACCTGGTTTACCTGGTGGATCGGCGACACCCTCGGTGTCCTGCTGCTGACACCGCTTTTGCTGCTGTGGAGCCATCGCTTCGGCAACCTGGGAAAGGAGTCCAATCGGGAGAGACGCTGGCCGGTCATGCTTGCCTTGCTCTTCACGCTTCTGCTGGCGGTCGCCGGGTTTCTGTTGATGAGTCGCCAGGAGCTGCTGGCCGGCCACGACAAGCTGCGCGCCGATGCCGAAGAATTCGCGCAACGATTCCAGCGTCAGCTCAGCTTGCAAAAAGACATCATGAATGGCCTGGCCGGTTTTCTCGGTGGTGTCGAGCGACTCACGCCAGAGAAGTTTCGGCACTACACCGCCGCCTTGCTCGCCGATCACCCCGAGATCCAGGCCCTGGAGTGGGCCCCACACATCCCGGCCAGGGAACGCGCCCGCCTGGAGCAGGAAGCGCGGGCGTGGTTTCCCGACTACCGCATCACCGAGCACAACCCGACAGGTGCCCTGGTGCCGGCGGCCGATCGG
>PEAJ01000307.1 GCA_002753495.1 Magnetococcales bacterium HA3dbin3
CTTATCCATTGCCTGACGATTTTTTGCGCTTCCCAGCAAAAATCGTCAGGCGGATTGCATGTTTTGCCGTGAAAGAGCGCCTTTATCGTCCGGAGTGGCGCACCGGCCACCGTGCCCGTCAGTTGATTTTCAAGTGCGATTGCCCTGGATGCCCCCCTAATCGTCGCGCGGGGCGATGAAATAAAGCGCGGAGCGATCCGCCTTCATCACCCCCGCCACCCGTTCCGCCTCCGCGCCAAATCCCATGAACCAGTCAACCCGCCCGGGGCCGCGGATGGCACCACCCGTATCCTGGTTGACCACCCATCGTGTCACCGGCTCCCACGCGGCAATCTCCTCTCCGGTCGCCTGGGCAAATCGTGGCCAGCGACTCACCAGCAACGCCGGTGCCCCCTTGGGAAATTCACGATAATCGGTGGCGATCGAGTGCCCAGGCGTCAGCGCAACCTCGATGTTGCCAAACGGCCCCCCCGCCTGCTCACGGAAAAACACGTAGGAGGGGTTGTGCGCCAACACCCGCTCCACCTCGCCGGGATGGGCCTCGAGCCAGCTTCGGATCGCCTGCATCGAGACATGCCCCGGCGTCAGCATCCCCTCCTTGAGCATCAAGCTGCCGATGGCACGATAAGGCCGGCCATTGGCGGCGGCGTAGCCGACACGCAGGTGCGACCCATCCTCCGCAAGCCGAATGCGCCCCGATCCCTGGATGTGCAGGAAAAACAGTGCGATCTCATCATCAACCCAAACCACCTCCAACCCGCGTCCGGCCAGCCTGCCATCTTGGTCGATCTCGGTGCGATCGAAGTAGGGCAGCAGCTTCCCCTTTTCGACCCGGGCGACGAGTTTGCGTCCCTTGAGATCCTCCGACCAGGCCCCGAGGTCGGCCTCCAGGAGGTCATCCGGTCGCTGGTAGAGGGGGTGGCGAAACCGTTCCGAGCGTGTGCGTGATCCCTCCAGCAGCGGCTCGTAGTAGCCGGTGACGAGCACCTCGCCGTGACCATCGCGCCCCGTCGCCGCGAACACTCGATAGTGTGCCCGCAGGTGCGCATGCAGCGCCTCGATGTTGCCACCCCTGGCGCGCGTGGCCAGATCGCGGCATCCGCGCGCCAGGGCGGCAGCCGAAACCGCGGCCGAGCTCCCGAACGCATAACGCGCGGCGGCGGGTTGCTTGTCGTAGTAGACGGCACTGTTTTCGAGGGCGGAGGCCCAGAGGGAGAGCGCCTCGGGGTCCCGCGGGAGCTTCCCGATCTCCGCCCAGGCGATTGCCCGCAGGCTCCCGGTTGCCGCCGGCGTCTCCTTTGCGCCCCAGCGTGCGATGAGGCGCAGGGAGAAGACGACCAGCAGCACCGCCAGCGCGATGAGAAGGAGCCCAAGAGCCCCTCGGCAACGCGACCCGCGACAATTCACGACGGATTGGCGATCCCGGCACCGGGTTGCTGGATGGCGCTCAGGCGCCAGTTGGGATCAAGCGTCCCCACCGGGCGCACGAAGGTCCAATACTCCTCGACCTGGATCGAGACGTTGGGATCCCCCTCGACCACCCGGCCGTGGGCATCGGTGACATAATCGACCATGGTGACATCGAAGCGGACGGTGATGAAATCCTCGCCCTTTTCCTGCCACGCCTCGGTGATGTCGACCACCGCGAAATGGATTTTTTCGATGACGTTGTGTCGTCCGGCGGATTTGTCTTCCAGGGCCTGGCGCGCAACCAGGTTCCACATCTGTTCGGTGACCAGGGGGCGCAGCTGTTCGACGTTCCAGTCGCGCCAGGCGCCTTGCAGCAGTTCAAAGGCGACGCGCGCCCCGGCGAGAAACTCACCTTCGTGGAAGCGTGGATCCATCACCTTGATCTGGCGCAGACCGCGGGCGAGATCGCCGGCGTCACCGTCGTCTTCGACCAGGATCGGTCCGCCCGATCCCCCACCGCGCACGTCGGGGGAGGAGAGTTCCGGCTCGCTCTGGAAGAGGCGGGCGTCGTCGTGGGCATCGACCGGCGGTGTTCTCCCCCCCTTTCCGGCGGAGAAGGTCGACGGCAAAGGCTTTTCCGGGGATGGCAGGGTGAACGGCGGCGAGCCGGTCCTGCGCGGGGTCGGGCGACCGCCGCCGGAGGCCTGCCAGTTGCGCCAGGCGCGATAGAGCAGGTAGGCAAGGCCCCCCAGCAGCAGCAGATCGAGGATGCCGATGCCACCGCCCCCACCGGCGCCGGCGATGCCGCCGCCATGTCCGCCAAACAGCATCGAACCGAGCATGCCACCGAGCATGAACCCGCCGATGCCGCCCATGATGGTGCTGCCCCATCCCGGCCGCGGCGGTGGCGGCGCGGCCACCGGTGGGGCGGGTTGTGGCCGCGGCGCCTCCTGGGCGCGGCTTTGACCCGGGCTCTGTTGTGTTTGACCCGGGCTCTGGCTTTGACCCTGTCGTTGCATGGTCGGCTGTTGGTTTGGGGTCACCGCCTGCCGCGGCGCCGCCTGGGTGCGCGATCCGCGCGACCCCATGGAGGCACCTCCGCCCGCGCGCCGTGCTTCGGCATCCTCGGGCCAGAGAACCAGCACGGCACCGGCCAGAACCACGCCGGCCAGGGCGGTTGCAATCCACTT